>DASWOE010000344.1:0-3225 GCA_036398875.1 Rhizomicrobium sp. | reverse complement strand
CCTCGACGGCGTGGCCTCCGGCGCGACCCGCAAGGCGATGCCGACGCGCGCCATCGGCCTGCTGCTCGATCCCGGCGCCAAGGTCGCGCTGCCCTATGCCTCGGCCAAGCCGGTCGATGCCGCCAAATTCGCCGGCTTCGTGACGGTGCCGGTGACGACGGCCGGCGACTATCTCGTCTCGCTGTCGTCCGAAGGCTGGATCGAGGCGATCCAGGACGGCGCGCCCCTGACATCGACCGCCCATACCGGCGATCCCGACTGCCCGGGCCTGCGCAAGGTGGTGCGCTTCACGCTTGGCGCCAAGCCGTTGACGCTTCAGATCGCCAACGCGCCGCGCGGCGCGGTCGTGCTCGCGATCACGCCCGCGCCCTGACCGTCACGCCGGCCTGGGCGTGCGGTCCGTCGGGACGCAGCTGCCGCGTCAAAAGGGGCCGCCTTGGCGGATATCGCGCCATGCCGTAAGGATTTGGCACGGGATTCGGGAGGGGGCCCATTGGCCGACAAGACCAGGAAACGGCGCTTTCGCGCCATCCATCTGCTGTTGCTGATCCCCTATGTCGCGATGCTGTGGGTGCCGTCCTACAACCGCGTCGAGCCGATGCTGGCCGGCATTCCCTTCTTCTACTGGTATCAGATGCTGTGGATCGTGCTGGGCGTGGCCGTGATGATCCCGGTCTATTTCGCCGATGAGCGCCGGCCATGAGCACGGTCGCGGTCACGGTGTTCGTCGCGCTGTTCCTGCTCGTCACCGTGCTCGGCTTCGTGGCGGCGCGCTGGCGGCGGGGCGATCTGAACGCGATCGACGAATGGGGCCTGGGCGGGCGGCGCTTCGGCACCGTCGTCACCTGGTTCCTTTTGGGAGGCGACCTCTACACCGCCTATACCTTCATCGCCGTGCCGGCGGTGATGTTCGGCGCGGGCGCGGCGGGCTTCTTCGCCGTGCCCTACACCATCCTGGTCTATCCGATCGTCTATGCGGTCTATCCCCGGCTGTGGTCGGTGGCGAAAGCCAAGGGCTATGTCACCGCGGCCGATTTCGTGCGCGGCCGTTTCGGCAACGGCACGCTGGCGCTGGCGGTGGCGGTCACCGGCATCGTCGCCACCATGCCCTATATCGCGCTGCAGCTCGTCGGCATGGAAGTGGCCATTGCCGGCCTCGGCATCAACATGAATGTGGCGGTGCCGGGTTTCGGCGTGGTGCACGACCTGCCGCTGCTCATCGCCTTCGTGGTGCTGGCGATCTACACCTATTCGAGCGGGCTGCGGGCCCCGGCGCTGATCGCGCTGGTCAAGGACGCGCTGCTCTACATCACCGTGATCGCGGCCGTCATCATCATCCCGGCCGAGCTCGGCGGCTTCGGCAAGATCTTCGCCGCCGTCGATCCCAAGACGCTGATCCTGGGGCCTGCGACCGCCGCGAGCCTGGGGCCGCAGGCGGCCTATGCCACGCTGGCGCTGGGCTCGACGCTGGCGCTGTTCCTCTATCCCCATGCGGTGACGGGCCTGCTGAGCGCATCGAGCCGCCATGTGGTTCGGCGCAATGCCGTGGTGCTGCCGGCCTATTCCTTCGCCCTCGGCCTGATCGCGCTGCTCGGCACCATGGCGGTGGCCGCCGGCGTCAAATCGATGCCGCAATTCGCGGCCGGCTTCAAAGCCTTCGGCAATCAATATGCGGTGCCGGCGCTGTTCATCCACGCCTTTCCGAGCTGGTTCGTCGGCGTCGCCTTTGCCGCCATCGCCGTCGGCGCCCTGGTGCCGGCCGCGATCATGGCGATCGCCTGCGCCAATCTCTTCACCCGCAACATCTATCGCGAATACATCGATCCCCACTGCAAGCCCGCGCGCGAGGCGCGGGTCGCCAAGATCACATCCTTGGTGGTCAAGCTCGGCGCGCTGTTGTTCATCATCGAGCTGCCGACGACCTTCGCCATCCAGCTTCAGCTTCTGGGCGGCATCATCATCATCCAGACGCTGCCGAGCGTGATCTTCGGGCTCTACAGCAACCGGCTCAATCCCTGGGCGCTCTTGACCGGCTGGGCGGTCGGGATCGCAAGCGGCACCTGGATGGCCGCGACGCTGGGCTTCAAGCTATCGATCTTTCCGATCCACATCTTCGGCCTGACGATCCCGTGCTATGCCGCGGTCGCCTCGCTGCTGCTCAACATCGCCGTCAGCGTGGCCCTGAGCTGGGTGTTCAACGCGGTGCTGCGCACGCCGCCATCGGACGCGACGGCCGCGGCCGATTACGCATGAAAATATCCGGCCCGCGAGGCGCGGACCGGATATCCGTCATGATCGCGGCGGCGTATCAGCGATTCAGCCAGCCATGATTGGTGTTGCGGTTGTGGCCATAGTTATGGAAGTTCTGCCCGTGGCTGCGGTAGTTCTGGCGCTCGGCGCTGTTGCGCCATTTGTGCCAGCGATGGCCGGTGTCCCAATAGCCGTCATTGTAGCCGAAGGCGACCGAACCGATGTCGATGGACAGCGAGCTGCCCCCGCCATGGTGCCGATTGCCGTCGGAGAAGCTCAAATTCGCGGCGCCGGCCGCCACGCCGCTCAATGCGACAACCGTCGCGGCCAACAACAGGCTCATCTTGTTCAACATTGTCTGATCCTCGAAGAGATGCCCGCGCCAGGTTCCGAAGGGAAATAGCGCCGGATAGGGTAGGCGCCCAAAGCGCAAACTCACGGAGGAAACGCCAGCGCGGCGCTTTCGATCCGCCGGCGCGGCGGGCCTTTGCTATCGCGCCCAATAGGGCGTAGCGTGGCCGAAGCTTCCGAAAGATCATTGGTGCAACAGCTCTTCGAGCAAGTCGAAGACGCGCGCGCGCTCGCGCAGATCATCGTGGACACGGTCCGCGAGCCGGTGCTTGTCCTCAGCGGCGAATTCGACATCCTGTTCGCCAGCGCTTCGTTTTATAGAGCGTTCCATTTGGATCCGCTCGTCGTGCTCGGCGGCCCGCTGTTCGCGCTGGACGACGGCAAATGGGAAATTCCCGCGCTGCACGAGTTGCTCGATACCGTCGTGCGCCTGCAGAATATGGGCGGGCCGATCGAGATCGATCGCGACTTCGGGACGATCGGCCGCCGCGTCCTGCGTCTATACGCCCATACCGTCGCCTATAAGCCGGGGGCGCGTCCGGCCGTCATCCTGAACATCGAGGACATCACCGAGCGGCGCGCGATCGAGGTGGAAAAGGAAAGACTCAAGGTCCAGGCCGACGA
>DASWOE010000343.1:0-6746 GCA_036398875.1 Rhizomicrobium sp. | reverse complement strand
GAGCGCGACGCCCTGCTCTCGGCCGGCCGCGAGGCGCTGATCGTATGGGGCCGCGACGAGTCGGCGCCGATGATCTACGGCAACGCCGAGATGATGCTCGACGCCTGCCTCAAGGGCGCCGAGGCCACCGCCGTCAGCCAGGGGCTCGACAATCTCTCCGAGCGCGGCGCCGCCTTCGCCCTGAGCGCCCATGACAAGGACGGCCGCGCGTTCGCGTTGCGCGGCCGCGCCGTCGGCGGCATGGCGGCGGGATGGATCGAGGAAAAGGCGGTCGCCGCAAAGGAAGGCTTCGACTTCCGCGCCATCCTGGAGGCGATACCGATTCCGGTCTGGCTTCGCGACAAGACGCTGTCGCTGGTGTGGGGCAACAGAACCTTCCTCGCCGCGACCGGGGCGAAGGACGCCGAAACGGCGGCGACGGCGCAATCGGCGCTCGACCGCACCGAGCGCGATCTCGCCGCCACGGCGCGCAACCAGGGCACGGCCTATGAAGCGCGCCGCTTCGCGGTGGTCGGCGGCCATCGCCGCGCGCTCGCCTTCACCGAGGCCCCGATCGACGGGCTGGGCGTGGTGGGCAGCGCCATCGACGTCACCGACGTGGCCGCGGCGGAGGCCAGACTGCAGCAGCATATCGACGCCCATGCCGACACGCTCGACAAGCTGGCGACGGCGGTGGCGATCTTCGGGCGCGACCAGAAGCTCACCTTCTACAATCGCGCCTTTGCGCGGCTGTGGGACCTGCCGGAGAAATGGCTCGACAGCCATCCCGGCGACGGCGAGGTCCTCGACCGCCTGCGCGAGGGGCGCAGACTGCCCGAGCAGCGCGACTATCAGGCGTGGAAGCGCGAGCGGCTGGCGCTCTACGAGAAGGCGCGCGAATACCCGTCGGAGGATCTGTGGCATGTGCCCGGCGGCAAGACGCTGCGCGTGGTGGCGCAGCCGCATCCCTTCGGCGGGCTGACCTTCCTCTATGAGGACGTGACCGAGAAGCTGGCGCTGGAGAGTTCCTACAACACGCTGATCAAGGTGCAGTCGGCGACGCTGGATACGCTGCAGGAGGCGGTGGCGGTGTTCGGGCCGGACGGCAGGCTGAAGCTGCACAACGCCGCCTTCCTCAAGATCTGGGATCTGAGCGGCCGCGACGTCGAGGGCGAGCCGCATGTCCGCGCCATCGCGGCGGCCTGCGCCGACAAATATGGCGACGAGGCGGTGTGGGAGCGGCTGATCCAGAGCGTGGTGTCGGGCGCGCCGTCGCGGCGCGATTGGGGCGAGATCGAGCGCAACGACCGCACCATCCTGGCCCTGACGCTGTCGCCCCTGCCGGACGGCGCGACGCTGGTGACCTTCGCCGATGTGACGGACCGCTCGCGCATCGAGAATGCCCTGCGCGAGCGCAACGAGGCGCTGGAAGCGGCCGACAAACTCAAATCGGACTTCATCAAGCACGTCTCCTACGAGTTGCGCACGCCGCTCAACACCATACTGGGCTTTGCCGAACACCTGGCGAGCGGCCTTCCGGGCGATCTCAACCGTGCCCAGACCGGCTATGTGCAGGACATCGTGGCGGGGTCGAACACGCTCAAGGATCTGATCAACAACATCCTCGATTTGTCGCTCGTGGAGTCCGGCGCGCTTCGCCTGGAGCTCGAACGCATCGACCTGCATGCGCTCCTGACCGGCGTGGCGGCGACGGCGCGGGACTGGGCCGCGAAGGTCGATCTGGAGCTGAAGGTCGAAGTCGCCGAGGACGCCGGCGCCTTCCTGGGCGACGAGCGGCGCATCCAGCAGGTGGTGTTCAACCTGCTCGCCAACGCCTTCAAATATACGCCGCATGGCGGCACCATCACGCTGTCCGGCGCCATCGTCGGCGAGGACGTGCAGATTGCGGTCTCCGATACCGGACCGGGCATCGCGCCGGAGGTGAAAGCCAATGTGTTCGAGCGCTTCGCCGCCAAGCACCGCTCCGGCCAGCGCGCCGGCGCCGGATTGGGGCTGGCGCTCGTCAACCGCTTCGTCGAGCTGCATGACGGCTGGGTGGAGATCGAAAGCGGCTCGCAGGGCGCCGAGGGGGGCACGCTGGTGCGTTGCCACTTCCCGCGCCGCATCCACCACGAGGCACCCGCGCCCGGCGAAAAGAAGACGGCCTGAGAATCAGTGCTGGCTCTTGGGCATGCGCAGGACGAGGCCGTCGAGCGCCGGGGTCACCTTGATCTGGCAGGAGAGGCGCGAATTGGCTTCGACCTCGGGCGCGAAGTCGAGCATGGTGACTTCCATGTCTTCCTTGGGCGGGAGCTTGTCAAGCCAGGCGGCGTCCACGAAGACGTGACATGTGGCGCAGGCGCAGGCACCGCCGCAATCCGCGTCAATGCCGGGGATCAGGTTCTTCACCGCGCCCTCCATGGCCGACCAGCCCACCGGCACCTCGACCTCATGCTCCTTGCCGCTATGTTCGACGTATTTGATCTTGGGCATGGGCGTCCTTAGGCGATGGTTTTCATGGGAATGGAGGTGTCGGCAAGGCGCTCGGGTGCGATCCTGGCGCCGTCGGCGATCAGCTTGCGGCCGACGAGATATTCCGGCGCGGCGTTGACCGCCTCGACCGCGGCGACGGCCCCGTCGCGCAGGTGGAAGACGGCGAATTTTCGCGCCTCGGGATTGCCGCGCAGGACGATGGCGTCCGACGGACGCGCCAATCCGGCGATCTGGAGCTTGAGGTCATACTGATCCGACCAGAACCAGGGCACTTCGCGATAGACATTGGGCTTGCCGACCATCTGCAGCGCGGCGTGCTTGGCCTGGTCGATCGCGTTCTGCACGCATTCCAGCCGCAGCGCGGTGCCTTCGCGGCCGACATGGCGGGTGCAGTCCCCGACGGCGAAGATCGACGGATCGCCGGTGGCGTTGGACTTCTCATCGACCACGATGCCGTCGTCGCAGCCGAGCCCGGCCTCGCGCGCGAGTTCCTGGTTCGGCACGATGCCGATGCCGACCAGCACGACGTCGGCGGGGTAGGATTTACCCTTCGCCCGCACGGCTTCGAGCCTGCCGTCGCCTTCGAAGGCTTCGACGCCGGTGTCGAGCAGGATGTTCACGCCCGCGGCGCGATGGACCTTGTCGTAGAAGTCCGAGACCGGAATCGAGACCGCGCGCGCCATCACCCGATCCATCGCCTCGAACACGGTCACGTCGATGCCGCGCTTGGCCGCGACCGCCGCGACTTCCAGACCGATATAACCGCCGCCGACGATGGCAAGCTTTTTCCCGGGTTCGAACACGGCGCGCAGGCCATCGACGTCTTCGATGCCGCGCAGATAATGCACGCCGGGAAGATCGGCGCCGGGGCAGCGGATCTTGCGCACCCGGCTGCCGGTGGCGATGAGCAGCTTGTCGTAGGGAAGATGGCGCCCGTCGGCGAGCGCGACGGTCTTGGCGGCACGGTCGATCTTCGTCGCCGCGACGCCGAGGACCAGCTCGCAATTGGCATCCCGGTAGAATGCGTCGGGCTTCAGGAACAGCCGGTCGCGCTCCATCGTGCCCATGAGATAGGCCTTGGACAGCGGCGGGCGCTGGTATGGCGCGAAGGGTTCGTCGCCCACCATGGTGATGGCGCCGGCGAATCCGTCCGCACGCAGGCTCGCAACGGCCTGCGCGCCGGACTGCCCGGCGCCGATGATGACGATCCGTTCGGACATTCGATTCTTCCACCCGTTCGGCGCCTGACGGCCGAGCGCGGCGCAACATGGCGGAGAGCTTCCTTGGAATCAACCGCTTAGCGCCGTTGAGCGGCTTGTCGCCGCGGGCTAGAACCATGTCCATGTCCAAGGATTCTCAACGCTTTGAGCACGGCGTCGCATTGCCCGGCCTGGCCGACACCGAGGCCTTGGGGGCGCGGATTGCCGCATCTCTGAAAGTCGGCGACGCCGTGGCGCTGCAGGGCGACCTTGGCGCGGGCAAGACGACCCTGGCGCGCGCCATTCTCGCGGCGCTCGGCGTGCGCGAAGAGGTGCCGAGTCCAACTTTCACATTGGTCCAATATTATGAGACGGACAGGCTGATCGTGCGCCACTACGATCTGTATCGCATCGAGAATCCGTCGGACGTCGAGGAATTGGGTTTGGAAGAGGCGTTGGATGACGGCGCGGTCCTGATCGAATGGCCGGAACGGGCCCTGGCCTGGCTGCCGGCGGACCGCCTGCACGTTTCGCTGTCGCTGTCGAAGGACGGACGGCGCGCCGACATCAGCGGTCCGCTGCGCTGGCGGCCGACATTCGCGGAGCCCCGCGATGTCGCCTGAGCGCAGCGACGCGGCGGACGTCTTCCTGGCGGCGTCGGGATGGGGCGGCGCGGCGCGAACGCCCCTGCCCGGCGACGCCTCGACCCGGCGCTACGAACGCGTGACGCGGAACGGCCGCAAGGCCATGCTGATGGACCAGCCGCAGAATGCCGAGACGCCGGCAGCACCGGCCGGAGCGACGCAAGAGGCGCGGCGCGCGCTCGGCTACAATGCCGTCGCGCGGCTGGCGGGCGCCGATTGCGGCCGCTTCATCGCAGCCTCGAACTATCTGCGCGGCCGCGGCTTGAGCGCGCCGGAAATCCTCGGCGCCGACCCGGCGCTGGGTTTCGTTCTTCTCGAAGATTTGGGCGACGCGCTCTATGCCGATGTGGTCGGCCCCGCCAATGAAGAAGATCTCTACGGCGCCGCCGCGACCGTGCTGGCGGCGCTGCACGCCGACCGCGCGCCGGCGATGCTGCCGCCGAACAAGGAGCTGCACGCCTATGACGAGATGGCGCTGCTGGCGGAAATCGACTTGCTGACGCAATGGTTCATGCCGCTGGCGCTCGGCCGCGCGGCGCATGACGACGAGGTGGCCGAACACCGCGCGCTATGGCGCAAGGCGCTCGGCGGCGCGCTGACGCCGGATGCCGTTTTCGTGCACCGCGACTATCACGCGCAGAATCTGCTGTGGCTGCCCGGCCGCCGGGGCCTGGCGCGGGTCGGGCTGATCGACTTTCAGGACGCCGTCGCCGGATCGAAAGCCTATGACCTGGTCTCGCTGGTCGAGGACGCGCGCCGCGACGTGGCGCCGGATATCGCCCGGGCGACGACGGCGCATTATCTTCGGGCCATGCGCGAACAGGGCACGCCGCTGGAGGAAGCGGAATTTCGCGGCCGGATGGCGGTGATGGCGGCGCAGCGCAACGCCAAGATCGCCGGCATTTTCGCGCGCCTCTACAAGCGGGACGGCAAGACGCGGTATCTCGGCCATCTGCCGCGCGTCTGGGGCTATCTTGGCGCGGACCTCGAACATCCCGCGCTGGCCGACCTGAAAGCGTGGTACGACAGGACCATCCCGCGCGAGAAACGCGGCGCACCGGAAGGATTGACGCCGTGAGCGGACCCACGCGCGCGATGATCATGGCCGCCGGGCTCGGTACGCGCATGCGGCCCTTGACCGACGACCGGCCCAAGCCGTTAGTGGAGGTCGCCGGCAGGGCGCTGATCGACCACGCGCTCGACCGGCTGGTCGCGGCGGGCGTGACGCTGGCGGTGGTGAACGTCCATTACATGGCGCAAATGGTGAAGGACCATTTGAGCAAGCGGCATGACATCGAGATCGTGTTCTCGGAAGAATCGGACGCGCTGCTGGGCACCGGCGGCGGCGTGGCGAAGGCGCTGCCGCATTTCATGGGCGAGCCGTTCTTCGTGATCAACTCCGACACGGTGTGGGTGGAAGGCATCGGCCATGCGCTCGACCGCATGATCGCGCGCTGGGACCCGGGGACGATGGACGCGCTGCTGCTGATGGCGGCGATGACGACGGCGCTCGGCTTCGAAGGGCGCGGCGACTTCAACATGGACGGCGACGGCAGGCTGAGCCGGGTGGAGGAGCGCCGCTCCTCGCCCTACGCCTATCCCGGCGTGCAGATCGTGCATCCCAGGCTGTTCGACGGCGCGCCGTCCGGCGGCTTCTCGACCAACCGGATGTGGGACCTCGCCATCGCCAAGGGCCGGCTCTTCGGCATCCGGCTCGAAGGCGTCTGGATCCATGTCGGCACGCCGGAGGCGGTCAAGGATGCCGAGGCCTTTCTCGCCGAATATGCGGTGGCCGTGTGACGGCGGCCGCAAAGGTATACACCATCGCTTCGAGCGCGCCCTTCGCCGACACGCTGGCAAGAGGGCTGATCAAGCAGGCGGGCGACGGACCGCTCGCCCTGGCCGACACGGTCATCTACCTGCCGACACGGCGCGCCCAGCGCGTGTTTGGCGATGCCTTCGCCCGCGCGCTGGGCGGCGCGGCGCTGCTGCCGCAGTTCAGGGCGCTGGGCGATGTCGATGAGGACGACCTGCCGTTCGAGGCCGAAGCGCTGGACCTGCCGCCCGCCGTCGCGCCGCTGCGGCGCACCCTGTTGCTGGCGACGCTGGTACGCCGATGGCATCGCGCGTCCCATCGCGACGAGATGGGCTTCGCCCAGGCCGCCGCGCTGGCGGACGGCCTGGCGCAGGTGATGGACGAGGTCGAGACGCAGGGCGCAAGGCTGTCCGACCTGGACGGCGTCGTGCCCGGCGCGCTGGCGGAGCACTGGGAGGCGGTTCGCGGCCTGCTGCGAATTCTCGATACGGAATGGCCGAAGATTCTCGAAGCCGAAGCGTGCATCGCGCCGGCCGACCGGCGCAATCGGGCCCTGCGCGCGCTGGCGGCGCGGGTGCGTGCGAAGCCGCCGCGCGGACCGATCATCGCGGCGGG
>DASWOE010000342.1:0-6714 GCA_036398875.1 Rhizomicrobium sp. | reverse complement strand
GCCGTTCATCCCGCCGCATGGCATGCGGCGCATCGCCTTCACGCCCGAGCCGGCCGGCTTTCGCTTCTATCATTCGCACCTTGCGGCCGGGACCGATCTCTCCGCCGGTCTCTATAGCGGCCAGGCCGGCCTCGTCTACGTCGAGCCGCGGCAAAACCCCGGCGCCTATGACCGCGAGATCTTCCTTACGCTCAAGGAGTTCGCGCCCTATTTCAGTCGCATGGAAATGGCGCTCGATTTCCTGTCGCCGACCCATATCGATCCGCAGCTTCGCGCCGCCGCGCAGAAAGCGCTCGACACCTCCACCAGGCGCGGCCTGCCGCAGGCTTACGCGCCGGGCTACAATTTCCCGACCATCAACGGCCGCATGCTCGGCCAGGGCGCCCCGATCCGCGTTCGGGCCGGCGAGCGCGTCCTGTTCCACATCCTCAACGCCAGCGCCAGCGAGATCCGGAGCCTGGCGCTGCCGGGCCATGTCTTCACCGTGGTCGCGCTGGACGGCTATCCCGTGCCGCGCCCGGCCGCGGTGCCGGTGCTGTGGCTCGGCCCTGCCGAACGCATCAGCGCGATCGTCGAGATGAAGCAGCCGGGCGTGTGGACGCTCGGCGAACTCGACGACGAGGTCCGCGGCCGCGGCATGGGGATCGTCGTGGAATATGCCGGCCAGAAAGGCGAGCCCGCATGGAAGAAGCCGCCGCCGTTCCGCTGGGACTACCGGCGCTTCGGCAAGACGGCCGGCGTCTCACCGCCTCCCGACGAAACCATCGCCATGACCTTCGCGGCGCGGCCGGGCGCGCGCGACGGCTTCGACGAATTCAGCGTCAACGGCGTGCCGTTCTCGATGGAACGCATGGAGCCGCTGTTCCGCATCGCACGCGACCGGTGCTATCGCCTGCGCCTGCGCAACGCCACCGACGACATCCATCCCCTGCATCTGCATCGGCACGCCTTCGAGCTGACGAGCATCGCGGGTTTCCCCACCGCCGGCGTCAGGAAGGACGTCGTCATTATCGGCGGATTCCAGGAGATGACGGTCGATTTCGTCGCCGACCAGCCGGGGCTCAGCCTTTTCCACTGTCACATGCAGCATCACATGGACTACGGGTTCATGGCCTTGTTCGCGTGTGCGTAGGGGACGCCCCCGGGAGCCGCGGCAGTTGCCCCGCGACTCGGCGAGCGGTATGAGAAGAGCCAAGACGAAGACACATCCGGGTTTCGCGGGCGTAGTTCAATGGTAGAACGGAAGCTTCCCAAGCTTCATACGAGGGTTCGATTCCCTTCGCCCGCTCCAGGGTTCAGCCGTCGCGCCGAAACATCCGGGCGATGACGAGGCCGGCGACGAAGCCGATCAGCGCCGCAATCAGTGCGAATTTCAGCACCAATCCGATCACCTTCAGCACGACAAAAACGACGAGCGCGACGATGACCGCCGCGATGATTTCGAGCGCGCGCATGGCTGGAATCCTCCCCGTTCGGAGCGAAAACGAACGATGCGCGACTTCGATCCTTGGGCAAGGCGATTATCGGGGCGATCGACTCCATAGCTTTCGCGCGCATTTGAAGAGCTTCGGCCCGCCTTGCGGGCACTGTCGGAACGGCCGGGATTTCGCGCACAGGGCCTCTTCGTCGCAGCCTGGATTTTTCCGTTCGCGCGGCGCCCCGGCCTCGCGCTATAAGTCGTCACCGTGCCCGGCGAATCCCTTGCCGGGAGACTCGTTTCCTCCGGGTGCGGACAATGGCCAATGTCGCGGTGATCGGCGCCCAATGGGGCGACGAAGGTAAAGGCAAGATCATCGACTGGCTCGCCAACCGGGCCGAGATCGTGGTGCGTTTCCAGGGCGGCAACAATGCCGGCCACACGATCGTCGTCGGCGACAAGACCTACAAGCTCTCGCTGCTGCCGTCCGGCGTGATCCAGGGCAAGCGCTCCATCATCGGCAATGGCGTGGTGGTCGATCCGTGGTCGCTGGTCGAGGAGATCGACACCATCGCGCGGGCCGGAATCGCGATCACGCCCGACGTCCTGCTTCTGGCGGAGAACGCCGTGCTGGTGCTGCCGATCCACAAGGAGCTGGACGCGGTGCGCGAGTCTTCGAACTCGCTGCAGCGGCTGGGCACGACCAAGCGCGGCATCGGCCCTGCCTATGAGGACAAGGTGGGCCGCCGCGCCATCCGCGTGATCGACCTGAAGGACCTGCCGGCGCTGCCGGCCAAGATCGAGCGGCTGCTGGCGCATCACAACGCCCTGCGCCGCGGCGTCGGCGCGGAAGAGATCGACGGCGCCAAGCTGCTCGACGCGCTGACGCGGATCGCGCCCAAGGTCCTGCCCTATCTGGGATCGAGCTGGCGCGAACTCGACGCGGCGCGGCGCGCCGGCAAGCGCGTGCTGTTCGAGGGCGCGCAGGCGGTGCTGCTCGACATCGATCACGGCACCTATCCCTACGTCACCTCGTCGAACACGGTGGCGGGCCAGGCGGCGGCGGGGTCCGGCATCGGGCCGCGCCAGATCGGCTATGTGCTGGGCATCACCAAGAGCTACACGACGCGCGTCGGCGAGGGGCCCTTTCCGACCGAGCAGATCAATGCGACGGGCGACCTGCTGGGGATGCGCGGCAACGAATTCGGCACCGTCACGGGGCGCAAGCGCCGCTGCGGCTGGTTCGACAGCGTGCTGGTGCGCCAGACCGCGATCACCGGCGGCATCGACGGCATCGCGCTCACCAAGCTCGACATCCTCGACGCGTTCGAGCGCATCGAGGTGTGTGTCGGCTACCGGCTGGGAGAGCAGGTGCTCGATTATCTGCCGGCGGATGCGAACGACCAGGCCAGGCTGGTGCCGATCTACGAGACGATGGAGGGCTGGCGAAGCTCCACGCGCGGGGCGCGGAGCTGGGCCGACCTGCCGGCCAATGCGATCAAATATGTCCGCCGCATCGAGGAGCTGATCGGCGCGCCGGTGGCGCTGCTATCGACCTCGCCCGACCGCGACGACACGATCACGGTCAAGGACCCGTTCGTGGGATGACGGCTTCGCCCATGCGCCGGCCAAGGCGACGGGCGAACCGCCTTTGTACAACGGCACGGCTTTCGGCCAGACGGACGTAGCGTCAGCGACCGCCCAGCCGGCCTTGCGCGGCCGCCACGGCATTCGGCACTCTCGCTCCCAGCCATAACGACGAGGACGCGCCCATGTTCAAGACACGCTTCACCGAGATGTTCGGCGTCGAGACGCCGATCACCATGGGCGGCATGACGCGCGTCGGCAAGGCGGGGCTGGTCGCCGCGGTGGCCAATGCGGGCGCCCTGCCCTTCCTGACCGCGCTCACGCCGGGCTCGCCCGACGCGCTGGACAAGGAGATCAAGCGCACCTTCCAGATGACGAACAAGCCGTTCGGCATCAACCTCACCATCCTGCCGACCATCGTGCCGGTGCCCTATGACGAGTACCGCCAGGTGATCGTCGAGAGCGGCGTCAAGGTGGTCGAGACCGCGGGCAACAATCCGCAGCCGCACCTGCCCGCCTTCCGCGCCGCCGGCATCAAGGTGATCCACAAATGCACCAGCGTGCGCCATGCGGTGAAGGCGCAATCGGTCGGCGTCGATTGCGTCTCGATCGACGGGCTGGAATGCGCCGGCCATCCGGGCGAGGACGATGTCGGCGGGCTGGTGCTGTTCCCCGCCACCGCCGACAAGCTGACCGTCCCGATCATCGCGAGCGGCGGCATCGCCGATGCGCGCGGGCTGGTGGCGGCGCTGGCGCTGGGCTGCGACGGGGTGAACATGGGCACCCGCTTCATGGCGACGGTGGAGGCCGACATCCATGAGAACGTCAAGAAGCAGATCGTGGCCAACGACGAGCGCGGCACCAACCTGATCTTCCGCACCCTGCACAACACCGCGCGGGTGGCGAAGAACGCGATCTCCGATCAGGTCGTCGCCATCGAGAAGAAGGGCGGCGCGACGTTCGAGGACGTGCGCGATCTGGTCGCCGGCACGCGCGGCGCCGGCGTGCTCGACAAGGGCGAGATGGATGCCGGCATCTGGTCCGCCGGCCAGACCCAGGGCCTGATCCACGATATCCCCACCTGCAAAGATCTCGTCGAGCACATCATGGCGCAAGCGATGGCGATCGTCCGCGACAGGCTCGATCGCATGCTCGCCTAGCACGCAGGTCCCGGCTTTTCGCTGGTCTGTGTCTTTATTTGCCGCTATCTTTGCGCCGAGGCCGTTCAGGGCTGTGGGGGCGTCTTGCATCGTATTTTCGCGGCGCTCGCCGGAGCCGCATTGTCCGTCGCCACGGCGGCGGCCGCGAACGCGCCCGCGCCTTACGAGGTGATGCAGAGCCGCGTCGAGGTCGAGGTTCAGCCCGACGGATCCTATCTGGAGTCGCGCCAGACCGCCTATCGCGTGCTCACCGAGCAGGGCGCCCGGGCCTTGCGCCAGGTCACGCTGTCCTACACCGAGGGCTTCCAGAGCTATGCCGTCCATGCCGCCTATACGCTGAAGGCCGACGGCACCCGCGTCGATGTCGATGGCAGCCACATCCTGCACGGCTATGGCGCGACCAGTTCGCCGGGCTTCCAGGACCTGCAGACGATCACGATCGTGTTTCCCGACCTCGAAATCGGCGACCAGGTCGTGCTCACCACGGTGCTGAACCAGATCCGTCCGTGGTTCGGCGATTCCTACAGCGAGCAGTTCATCTATGGCAGCGAGATCCCGTCCCGCGACGTGACCGTGGCGTTGACGGCGCCGTCCGGCATGTCGCTCCAGATCGATGCGGGCGGCCTGACCCAGGTCCCGGCCGAGACGCTGGGCGGCAAGACCCGCCGCGTCTGGCACTATCGCAACGACACGCCGACGCAGCCCGAGGCGGGCGCGGTGGACGACTACGACCGCAGCGCCAGGCTGGTGGTCAGCACGTTCAAGGACTATCGCTCCTTCGCCGCGGTCTACCAGAAGATGATCGAGGGCCGCGCCGAGGCGACGCCGGACATCCGCGCCCTCGCCGACAAGCTGACCGCCGGGCTGAAAAGCGACCGCGAGCAGGCGCGGGCGCTCTACGAATGGGTGTCGCTGCACATCGCCTATGTGAACATCGTGCTGGGCGCCGGCGGGTTCGTGCCGCACCGCGCCGGCGACGTGCTGGCCAACAGGTTCGGCGACTGCAAGGACCACGTCATCCTGCTGGAGGCGCTGCTGGCGGCGAAAGGGATCGACAGCTCGCCGGTGCTGATCAGCGCCGACAACCGCTTCACGCTGTCGCCGTCGCCGTCGCCGCAGGCGTTCAACCACCTCATCACCTATGTTCCCGAACTGCATCTCTATCTCGATTCCACCGCGCGCTATGCGCCGTTCGGCGTGCTGCCCTTTTCCGACGCCGGCAAGCCGGTCGTTCACATCGCCGACGGACAAAGCGGCCACACGCCCGCGGTCGCGCCAGCGACGGCCTGGATCCATTCGGCGGAGACGGTGACGGTGGCCGGCGACGGCAGCGCGGACGGCGAGACGCATGTCACCGCCGCCGGCGCACCCGCCGTGGAACTGCGCGCGCTCATCGATCAGGTCCGCGCGTCCGGCGACGCCGACTACTTCCGCCAGATCATGGGCCCGGGGGTGGACGGGACGCTGGACGGCGGCAATGTCGGCGACCTGGCGCCGACCTACAGCTATTCGGCCCGCTATCATGTCGCCGACGCGCTCAACATTCCCGGGCCGGCGTCGATCCCCTATCACATCGTCTACAAGCCCTTTGCCTTCACCACATTGATCGTCGGCGATCTGCCGCCGTCGCGCAGCCAGCCCTATGTCTGCGTGTCGATGGAAGCGGAGGAGGACCTCACCATCCATCTTCCCGCCGGCCTCCATGTCATCGCGATGCCGCGGAGCGGGACGCTGTCGGCGGACGAGGTCGATCTGCTGGTGAACTTCACCAAGACGGACGAGAACACGGTTCATGCGGCGCTGAAGGCGCATGTCTCGCATCCGGGGGGAAGCTGTTCGCCCGCCTATTATGCGCGGGTCCGCGCGGCGCTGGCGCAGATGGCCTCGGCGCTGCGCTCGGAAATCCTCTACCAGTAGGTGGGAACGATGCGCCCGATCACGGTTGGCCTTGCGCTGCTTGCGGTTCTGATGGCGGACGGCGCGGGCGCCGACGACGCCAAGCAGCTGCCGCCCTGCCGTCTTGCCGGCATCACGCCGCCGGTGGCGCTGGGCCCGCATGTGCCGCCGCCCGAGACCTATCCGCCGCTGTCGGTGATGCTGGGCGAAACCGGCAATACGACCCTGGGCTATGTGGTGAAGGCCGACGGCACGGTGGGCGGCGCCACCGTCAGCCGGTCGAGCGGATCGCTGCGGCTGGACGATGCCGCGATCGCCTTCGTCCAGGGGTTCAAGTTCAAGCCGGCGGTGATGGGCGGCGCGCCGACGGCCTGCACCCAGCAGATCAGAGTTGCCTGGATGCTCGGCGGATCCGGGGAGATGGATCTGAGCATGCTCGGCGGCGTCGTGCTCCATCCCGGCGCGGGCGATCTGCCTTCCGGCGCCGCCGCGCTGCACGAAGAAGGAACGGTGGTGGCGCTGGTGGCGCTCGACGACAAGGGCGCCATCGACCTCGTCGTCCCGGTGTCGCCGACCGGTTTCGCCGACCTCAATGCCGCAAGCCTCGAACTGGTGCGCAAGCAGAAATTCGCGGCCGCCACCGTCAACGGCGCC
>DASWOE010000341.1:0-2708 GCA_036398875.1 Rhizomicrobium sp. | reverse complement strand
TGGCGTCGTAGCGCGGCGGCCGGAAGCGGATTTGGCGCCCGGTGGAGCCTTTGAGTTCTTCATACGCAAGCATACGGTACCCCTGTGAGAGCCAACTGGTCCCCTCCTGGAGGCACCCCGGCGCGGCCGCATGTCGCCCGTGCCACTCCCCAACACCCACGGACCGAATTCTTGAGTCGTTCGGTCATCGTTCAATGAGTTAATAAAGTCTTAATAGCCGAAAGAGTCAGAAGTTTCAATTACATGCTTTCCCCTCATTTGTGGGGAGCGGCATGGTCAAGCATTAACTTTCGTAAACGCGAAGCAACCGATTCAAATTCCTACGCAATTTGAGTCGGTTAGCGCGGCTGTGATCGGCCGCTTCGACCCGCAGGGCAGATCGTTAGTGAAACCTTAACCATCGATCGCCGCGCCTGCCTATTCGGTAAAATGCCTAGGATTGTTCCAAGCCGGTTTTAGCGTCTCGCGGCCATGATGGGCACGGCGTCGGAAGAGGCGGACATGTTTCTCTATCGCGTGACGGTGGAAGAGCTCGATGGCGCGCGCCTCCTTGCCCTGAAGGACGACCTCGCGCGCAGCGAGATCGAGCTGCGCGCGAATTGCCCGATCCGCGAGATGAGCGTGATGACGGACCGCGACCGCGAGCTCGACATCTATGTCGCGCTCGACGACGTGATCGGGGCCGAGCAGCTCAAACGGCTGGCAGCGGAGCTGAATGCGATGTTCGAGGCCAGCCCCGTCAAGCCGCGGGTGAGCTCGGAACTGATTCATATCTGATATCGGCGCCGCGGCGCATTGCGCGGGGCCGTCATGGGCGGGACGCCGGAGGGCTTGCCGCCCCGCCCAAGATGAAACGGCTCGCGTTGGGGAGCTAGTGCGAACCGCTCATGCTGTTGGACGGCGCCATGCCGTTCGAAGGCGCCATCGCATTCGAGGGCGCCATTGCATTGCCCGTCGGCGCCATCGTGCCGTGCTTCTTCGTCTTCTTCTTGTGCGTGTCCGTCATGCCGCCGCTCGCCGGCGCCATCGCGTTCGTCGCGTTGGCGGGCGCCATGGCGTTGCCGGCCGACATGCTGTCGGCCATCGCGGCGGTGGCGAACAGCGCGGTGCCGAGCGCGAGCGCGGCGAGTGTGAATCGGGTCTTCATCGTAGTCCTCTCGTGAATTCGCTATGGATCGCGGACGTCATCGTCGCGCGAGTTTCGGGCCCGTTGCGGAACCCGGAACGCTGTGCGCCGCGCCTCATGGCTTGTAGGCGGCGATGATGGCGCCGCCACGCGGCTTCTGGATCAGCACCGCGGTCGCAAGACCCGCCGGCGCCGTCGAAATGGAATAGGTCGCGGCCTTGCCGTTCCAGGCGCCCAGCCGCGTCAGCGCGCGCACCACATTGCGGTGGGGCAGGGCGACGCCCTCGTTCTCGCCGCGCGCGACCGCAACTTCGACCGTTCGGGGGTCGAAGCGCACCAGCCAGACATCGGCCTCGCCCTGGCCCGGTGCCGCGGCGACCGAAACGACGTTGTTGGCGATGGCGATGGCCGGACCGGCCAGATGCGCCGCGGCGATCAGCCTTTCGACGTCGCCCTGGCGGTTGCCGACGGTGTCGGTCGCGCCGTTGACCACGATTTGCGGCGTGAACGGGCCGCTATGGCCAAGGCCGGCCTCGTAGGCGATTTGGCGATCGGTGAACTGCGGCTTGGCGAAGGTGTCCTTCCAGCCCAGATAATCCCAATAGGTCACGCCGAAGCTGAGCGCGATAACGTTGGGCCGCGCCGCGACCGCGGCGAGGCTGGCATTGGCGGGCGGGCAGGACGAACAGCCTTGGCTGGTGAAGAGTTCGACGACCGTGGGCTGCTGCGCCTGCGCCGGAACGGCGGCGGCGAGCGACAGGGCCAGGGCCGCGCCCGTCACGATGGTCTTCGCCATGATGGCCTCTGGCGTGTTGCAAGGGCCAGTTCGGGTGGAACGTCGCGCCGGTTACACGGGCGTGCGAATTTTGCGCCCCGCGATCCGGCGATGTAACCTTCCGGCCGGCTCTCACGAATGTGATGAAAGAAGGCGCCCGTTTGGTCGAGGCGGAAGCGGAACTGAAGGCGCTGATGGTCCGATCGCTGAATGGCGACAGTGGGGCCTACGGCGAACTGCTGCGCAAGCTGCAGGGATTCCTGCGCGCCTATTACCGGCGGCGGATCGGCCACGCCGCGGAGGCGGAAGACCTTCTACAGGAAACCTTGATCGCGATGCATACCCGCCGCCAGACTTACGATCCCTCCCGCCCGTTCACTGCCTGGGTGCACGCCATCGCGCGCTACAAGCTGATCGATCATTTCCGCCGCCACAGCCGCCGCGCCGAGGCTCCGCTCGACGATGCCGATCAGCTCTTCGGCGCGCAGGACGCCGAGGCGGCGGAGGCGCATCTGGATGTCGAGCGGCTGCTGCACCGGTTGCCGGAAAAGACCCGCGCATTGATCCGCGCCGTGAAGATCGACGGTCTTTCGACGGCCGAGGCGGCGGCGCGCTACGGCATGTCGGAATCGGCGGTGAAGGTCGGCGTGCATCGCGCCTTGAAGACGCTGGGGCAGAGCGTGGGCGATTCCGAATGAAGACCGACGATCTCATCGCCGCCTTGTCCGACGGGCTCGATCCGGTGCCGCGGCGCGCGGTCGGCGGCCGCCTGGCGCTGGGCCTGGGCGTCGGCGCGGTCCTGTCGGC
>DASWOE010000340.1:0-14537 GCA_036398875.1 Rhizomicrobium sp. | reverse complement strand
ATCAAAACGTGTCGATGCGTCTAGATGCTTTGCGACGTTCGCTGAACACGGCGACGAGCGCCCTCGCGACCACCGACGGCCGCTGGGCCGTGGTCTCGACCACCATCACCGGCCTCGTCGCCGGTTCCATGGCATGGATCGCCGCCGGCGCCATTCCGCCGCTGCATGTCACAACGCAGCAGGCCTCGACCACGTTCCTGCCCTACCATCTCTTCACCCAATTGGTTTCCGAAGGCCGCAACCTGATCGGCGGCCGTTCCGATGCGGCACACCAGGCGGTGCCGGCGCCGGCGCAGCTCGACCGCGCTTTGGCGGATGAAGAAAACGGCGACGACGGCAACGAGATGCCCGGCATCGAATCGCGCACGCTGACGCTCGATTCCGGCGACACGCTGGCCGGCGTGCTCGAAGACGCCGGTGTGCCGAATTCGGACGCCAGCGGCGCCGTGGCCGCGCTGGCCAAGGTTTTCGACCTGCGCAATGCGCGCGCCGGCCAAAGCTTCACGCTGACCTTCGAATCCGCGCCGCAGCCCGCGGCGCCCGAACCCGCGGTCAAGACGGCCAAGGCGGTGGTCAACGTCAACGGCAAGCCGGTGGTGGTGAGCACCAGCGATGCGAGCGACGACGATGCCAGCGACAATGAAGGCGACGTCACGCCGGTCGCGACGCCGGTGGGCCGCCTGCTCTCGATCACCTTCAGCCCGACGGTCGAGCACGACATCACCGTGGCGCGCCAGGCCGACGGCAGCTTCGCGGCGAGCGACGTCGTCAAGGAGCTCGCGCGGCATACCCATCGCGCCGGCGCGACGGTGGATTCCTCGCTCTATCTCGCCGCGACCCAGGCCGGCATCCCGACCGACGTCGTGGTGTCGATGATCAAGATCTTCTCCTACAAGGTCGATTTCCAGCGCGACATCCGCCCGGGCGATTCCTTCGAGGTCTATTACAGCTATTACTACACGCCCGACGGCCAGCCGGCGCGCGAGGGCGACATCGACTATGCGATGATGAAGACGCGCGGCCACACCTATGCGCTCTATCGCTATCAGCCCGATCCGCAGCAGCCGCCGGAATATTTCGACGCGCAGGGCGAGAGCGTCAAAGGCATGCTGATGAAGACGCCGGTCGATGGCGCGCGCATCTCCTCCGGCTTCGGCATGCGCTTCCATCCCGTGCTCGGCTACAGCCGCATGCACAAGGGCATCGATTTCGCCGTGCCGGTCGGCACGCCGGTGATGGCGGCCGGTACGGGCACGGTGAAGATCGCCGGCCGCGCCAGCGGCTATGGCAATTACATGCGCGTCGATATGGGCAACGGCTACGGCTTCGCCTATGGCCACCTGTCGCGCTTCGCGCCCGGCATCCATGCCGGCAGCCGCGTGCACCAGGGCGAGATCGTCGCCTATAGCGGCAATACCGGCCTCTCCACCGGACCGCATCTGCATTACGAGGACCTGGTGGGCGGCGTGCAGGTCAATCCGCTGACGCTGAAGGTGGCGCAGGGCCGCAAGCTGTTCGGCCGCGACCTGCGCAGCTTCCAGGACGGGCGGCTGCGGACCGATGCGCTGCTCGCTTCGACTCGGCTCGAGAACAAGGTCGCCGACGCGACGCCCGATTTGAGGCAGGCCAAAGCCCGTTAACCGGGCAGCGCCACGCGACCTTCCGCCACGCCCGCGCGGCGGGGCGCAGGCTTCATGATGCCACGGAGTCGCAAGCGTCCCGCCGATCATGACCGTGCTCACCGTGCGCCATCTCACGCGCTACCGATACGCAAGGCACGTCACGTTCGGCGAGCACCGCATGATGTTCCGCCCGCGCGAGAGCTTCGACCAGCACGTGCTCGAATCGGTGCTGACGATCACGCCCCGGCCGCAGACGATCCACTATGTTCATGACGTTTTCGGCAACACGATCGGCATCGCGCGGTTCGGGGGACGCGCCAAGGAGCTGGTGTTCGAGAGCATCAATCGGCTGGAGCACCATCCGGAGAACGCGCTGGACGAGTCGCACGCGCCGGGCCACGGCTCGAACGGCTTTCCCTTCGTCTACAACGCGGTCGATGAGCCGGACCTGATTCCCTCCAAGGAGCGCATCTATCCCGATCCCGACCGCGCCCTCGAAGCCTGGGCGCGGCGCTTTCTCGTCGGCCTCACCAAGCTGGACGCGCCGCACGTCCTGGCGGCGATGACGCTCGCCATCCATGACGAGTTACAATACCGCGCGCGCGCCAGCGGGCCGCCGCAATCGCCGATCGAGACGTTGCGGCTGGGCCACGGCACCTGCCGCGACTTCGCCGTGCTGATGATGGAGGCGTGCCGCACGCTCGGCCTGGCGACGCGGTTCGTATCGGGATATCTGTACACCCCGCAGCGCGAGGGCGGGCCCACGCACAAGGGCGGCGGGAACACGCATGCCTGGGTGCGCGTTTTCCTTCCAAGCGGCGGCTGGGCCGAGTTCGACCCGACCAACGGCCTGGTCGGCAACAAGGATCTGATCCGCGTCGCGGTGGCGCGCGACCCGGCACAGGCGGTGCCGCTTTGGGGTACCTGGGACGGCGATCCGGCCGATTATCTGGGCATGGACGTGGAAGTGGATGTCGTCGCCGACGAGCCGGGCGACGCCGGCGACAAGCGCGTGGTGCGCATGCGTTGAACTTCGAGAGGACATAGATTGCTGATCCGCGCCGGTTACGACATTGCCTATCAATGCACACAGCCGACGCCGATGCTGCTGACGTTGCATGTGCGGCCCGAGCGCCATGCCGACCTGCGCTCGCCGGAAAATTTCGCGGTGACGCCCTGGGTGCCCTATCGGACCTATCGCGACAGTTTCGGCAATGTGTGCACGCGGCTGGTGGCGCCGGCCGGCGTGACGCACTTCACCTGCGATTTCGTCACCTTCGACAGCGGACTGCACGAAGTGGCGCCGGAGGGCGCGCGGCGCGTGCCGGTCGAGGACCTGCCGGACGATGTCCTGATCTTCCTGCTCGGCAGCCGCTATTGCGAGACCGACAAGCTGACGGACCTGGCATGGTCGTATTTCGGCCATGTCGCGCCGGGCTGGGATTGCGTCAAGGCGATCTCCCAATACGCCCATGAGCGGATAAGGTTCGACTACAAGCAGGCGCGCCCCGACCGCAGCGCCGCGGATGCCAATTACGAGCGGGTCGGGGTGTGCCGCGACTATGCCCATCTGGCGATCGCGCTGTGCCGCTGCATGAACATCCCGGCGCGCTATTGCACCGGCTATCTCGGCGACATCGGCGTGCCGCTGGATCCCAATCCGATGGATTTCAGCGCCTGGTTCGAGGTCTATCTCGAGGGCCGCTGGCACAGCTGGGACGCGCGCCACAACCATCCGCGCATCGGACGCATTCTGATGGCGCGCGGGCGCGACGCGACGGATGCCGCGCTCTCGACGGCGTTCGGCTCGGCGACCCTGGTGAATTTCACCATCATGACCGACGAGATCGCCGCGGCGTGAGCGCGGCTCGAAGCGGGAGGCGCGGTGCATGTCGATCCGCGCGTCACCCAGGTCATGCTGCCGGCGCACTCGAATGGCTGTGGAAAGGCCATCCGGCCCGCTGACAGCGCAGGACAATTGCCCAAAATCACGGCAGGATCGCTCCCACAACCGGCTGGGCCGGACATAAAGATGGGAGGGCGTCATGGCAGTGGAGAATCCCCCGCAGGTCAATCCGGCGGGACTGGGGCTGGCGAGTTTCGGGCTGACGACGGTGCTGCTCAGCCTGATCAATGCCGGCGTGCTGCCGGGCGGCGGCGAGGCGGTGGTGCTGCCTTTGGCGATGGCCTTGGGCGGCACGGCGCAGATCATCGCCGGCATCGCCGAGATCCGCACCGGCAATACCTTCGGCACGACGGCTTTTGTCGCTTACGGCGCGTTCTGGTGGTGGTTCGCACTGCTCCTGATCCTGGGCCGCAACGGCGTGCTGGACCTGAAGGAGGCGGGCAGCACGATCGCCACCGCCTTGCTGCTATGGGGCGTGTTCACGCTGTACATGTGGATCGCATCGTTCCGCCAGAACCGCGTCGTGTTCCTGGTGTTCCTGACATTGTGGGTGACGTTCTTCCTGCTCGGCGGCGGCGCGCTGATGGGCAATCCGGCGCTGTCGCATCTGGGCGGCTGGCTGGGGCTTCTGTGCGGGTCGCTCGCGCTTTACGGCAGCTTCGCGGTCGTGACCAACAGCACGTTCGGGCGGACGGTGGTGCCGTTGGGGTGAATTGGCATCAAGGAACATGGTGTTATCCGCCGCGAATGCGGCGGACCCAGGTGAGGTCCGTTGTGCAAGGCTTCACCTGGGGGCCCGCATGCGCGGGCCATGACACCATTATTTACTCAAGCAAACCACGCGCGCAGACGGCGCTCCGCGCTAGTGCACGGCGCGGCTGACCTGCGGGGTGTGGTCGATGTCCACGTCGTCCTCGCCGGTCGCGAATTCGACGCCGTCGATGGTGAGCCCATTCTTGCCGGTGGAGACCTTCACATTGGAGCCGTCGAGAATCTTGCCTTCGAGCAGGAGCTGGGCGAGCGGGTCCTGCAGGCGGCGCTGGATCACGCGCTTCAGGGGCCGCGCGCCATAGACCGGATCGTAGCCGGCATTGGCGAGCCATTCGGTGGCGCGCTTGTCCAGCACGATCTCGATCTTGCGGTCGGCGAGCAGCTTTTCGAGACGGCCGAGCTGGATCTCCACGATCTTGTCCATGTTCGCGCGCGACAGGCGGTGGAACAGGATGATCTCGTCGAGCCGGTTCAGGAATTCGGGCCTGAAATGCGCCTTGACCGCCTGCAGCACGGCGGCGCGGGCTTCGCGCGTCTCTTCGCCGGTCGAGAGCAGCTCGGTGCCGAGATTCGACGTCAGGATGATCACCGTGTTCTTGAAGTCCACGGTGCGGCCCTGCCCGTCCGTCAGCCGCCCGTCGTCGAGCACCTGCAGCAGCACGTTGAACACGTCCGCATGCGCCTTCTCGACCTCGTCGAACAGGATCACCTGATAGGGACGCCGGCGCACCGCCTCGGTGAGCACGCCGCCCTCCTCATAGCCGACATAGCCCGGAGGGGCGCCGATCAGGCGGGCGACGGAATGCTTCTCCATGAACTCGCTCATGTCGATCCGCACCATGGCGGTGTCGTCGTCGAACAGGAAGCTCGCGAGCGCCT
The DNA here is from genome assembly GCA_036398875.1 of Rhizomicrobium sp. Classification (GTDB taxonomy): domain Bacteria; phylum Pseudomonadota; class Alphaproteobacteria; order Micropepsales; family Micropepsaceae; genus Rhizomicrobium. The sequence goes on along the minus strand of DASWOE010000340.1, from coordinate 9,359 downwards.
TGGTCAGCTCGGTCTTGCCGACGCCGGTGGGCCCTAAGAACAGGAACGAGCCGATCGGGCGGTTGGGATCCTGCAGGCCGGCGCGGGCACGGCGCACCGCATTGGCGATGGCGCGCACCGCCTCATGCTGGCCGACGACGCGCCTCTCCAGCGCATCCTCCATCTTCAGGAGCTTGTCCTTCTCGCCCTCCAGCATCTTATCGACGGGGATTCCGGTCCAGCGCGACACCACGCCGGCGATCTGCTCCGGCGTCACCGCCTCCTTGGCGAGCGAGTTGGATTCGCGCTCCTCGATGGCCTTGAGCTTGCGCTCCAGGTCGGGGATCACGCCGTAGGAGAGTTCGCCGGCGCGGGCGAAATCGCCCTTGCGCTGCGCGATCTCGACCTCCATGCGGGCGCGGTCGAGCTGCTCCTTCAGGCCCTGGACGTCCTGGACGGATTTCTTCTCCTCCTGCCATTTGGCGGAGAGGATGTTGGCCTTGTCTTCGAGTTCGGCGAGATCGTGCTCAAGGGTCTTGAGCCGGTCCTTCGACGCGGCATCGGTCTCCTTCCTGAGCGCGGCCTGCTCGATCTTGAGCTGCATGATGCGGCGGTCGAGCTCGTCGAGCTCTTCCGGCTTGCTATCGACCTGCATGCGCAGGCGCGAGGCCGCCTCGTCCATCAGGTCGATGGCCTTGTCGGGCAGGAAGCGGTCGGTGATGTAGCGGTTGGAGAGCTGCGCCGCCGCGACGATCGCGCTGTCGGTGATGCGCACGCCGTGATGGACTTCGTATTTCTCCTTCAGGCCGCGCAGGATCGAGATGGTGTCCTCCACCGTCGGCTCGTTGACGAAGACGGGCTGGAAGCGCCGCGCCAGGGCGGCGTCCTTCTCGACATATTTGCGGTATTCGTTGAGGGTGGTGGCGCCGACGCAATGCAGCTCGCCGCGCGCCAGCGCCGGCTTGAGCAGGTGGGACGCGGCCATCGAGCCTTCCGAGGCGCCGGCCCCGACCAGGGTGTGCAGCTCGTCGATGAAGAGGATGATGTTGCCTTCGGCGGAGGTGACTTCGCCCAGCACGGCCTTCAGCCGCTCCTCGAACTCGCCGCGGAATTTCGCGCCGGCGATCAGCGAGCCCATGTCGAGCGCCATCAGCTTCTTGTTGCGCAAGGATTCCGGCACGTCGCCGTTGACGATGCGCAAAGCGAGGCCCTCGGCGATGGCGGTCTTGCCGACGCCGGGCTCGCCGATGAGGACGGGATTGTTCTTGGTGCGGCGGGCCAGCACCTGGATGGTGCGGCGGATCTCCTCGTCGCGGCCGATGACCGGATCGAGCTTGCCGGTGCGCGCGGCCTCGGTGAGGTCGCGGGCGTATTTCTTCAGCGCGTCGTAGCTGTTCTCGGCCGTGGCGCTGTCGGCGGTGCGGCCCTGGCGCAGATCGCCGATCGCCTTGTTGAGGTTGAGCGCGGAGACGCCCGCGTCCTTGAGGATCTTCGCGGCCTCGCTGCCGGTCTGCAGCGCCAGCGCCATCAGGAGATATTCGGCGGTGACGAAGCTGTCGCCGGCCTTCTTGGCGATCTGCTCGGCATTCTCGAACAGCTTGGCGGCGTCGGACGACAGATAGACCTGGCCGGACTGGCCCTTGACCTGGGGCAGCTTCGCCAGCGCGCGCTCGACGCCGGCCCGCACCTCCTCCGGCCGCCCTCCTGCCGCCGCGATAAGCCGCGCGGCAAGGCCCTCTTCGTCGTCGATGAGGACCTTCAAAAGGTGTTCGGGGGTGAAATATTGGTGGTTCGAGCGCGTCGCCAACCCCTGGGCGGACTGCATGAATCCGCGCGCGCGCTCGGTGAATTTCTCGACGTCCATCTGGCCTCCAAGCCCTCGTCCCCTGGACGCCTTTAGGGGCCGCCCGGGCGAGTCTCATTGATCTGGAATAAGGCCCCTGATGGGCGCCCCGTTCCAGAGACTTATCTGGGTTCCCGGTTCGTGCCGTTCAAGGGGACGGCGGAAGGTTGCCTGCCAGGAAGGCCTCAAGGATGCCAAAGTCCTCGCCAGGCAGCATCGCAGCGACATATCCGTCCGGCCGCACCAGGACCCAAAGACCGGGCGTCAGGCCATAGGCATCGCGCAGATGACCGTCGCGGTCGATCAGCTCGCCGCCATCCCCGACACGGTGGATATGGAGCCCGCGCCGCGGGCCGACCGCCCTGTCGGTCTCGTAGCCGAGCAGGGTCCAATGCGTGCCGCGAAAGAGATCGAACAGGCGGCGCGGCCGGCCGGCCTTGCCGATGCAGGGCGCGTCGGGGGCGCGGTCGCCGGGCAGGATTCCGGGATTGTGCCGGCGAAGATCGAGCGGATGGCGCAGCGACAGCGCGGACTCCGGATAGCCCAGATCGAGCTGGTGGGTATCGCGGCCACGGCGCAGGCCGCCGCGCTGCGTCAGCGCATCGAGGAGCCTGGTCGACAGGCCGAGGACCTCGGCGGCGATCGGCCGGCGTTCGGCCTCGTAGGTGGCGAGCAGCGAGGGCGGCGCGCCGGCGATGACCGCGGCGAGCTTCCAGCCGAGATTGTAGGAATCCTGGACGCCGGTGTTGAGGCCCTGCCCGCCCGTCGGCGGATGGATGTGCGCGGCGTCTCCGGCCAGATAGACGCGGCCATCGGCATAGCGATCCGCGAGCCGCGCGTTCATGGTGTAGGCCGACGCCCAGGCGACGGAATGGACCTTGATGTCGGTTCGGCCCGTGCGCGCCGCGATCAGCGCCCCAAGGCCGGCGGCCGACAGATCGATCTCGCCTTCGAGCGGGATCGGTCCCTGAAGCTGGAAAAGCTCGGTGCCGCGCAGCGGGCACAGCGAAATCTGCGCCGGCGTGCCGTCGTTCCAGCGGTGCCAGGCATCGTCGCTCACGCCCTCCACCAGCATGTCCGCCACGACCGCGCGGACGCCGAGCGTCATGCCGGGAAAGCCGATTCCGAGTGCATGACGCACGAAGCTGCGTCCGCCGTCGGCGCCGACAAGATAGCGCGCCGCGATCCGCTCGCTGCCGCCCTGGCCGGCGACGACGGCCGCCACGCCGTCGCGATCCTGCGTGAAGCCGGTCAGTTCGCGGCCGAATTCCACGCGATGGCCGAGTTCCGCCAAGCGCTCGCGCAGGACGGCCTCGGTGCGGAATTGCGGCACCATCATCGCCATCGGATAGGGGATGTCCGGCGACGGCGCGCGGTCCTCCATGACCGGCTCGTCGGTGAAGCCACCGTCCCGGTAGGCGCGCTGGGGCGGATAGAAGCCGCCCGCGGCGGCGATCCGATCGACGATGCCGAGGTCCTCGAACACCTCCAGCGTGCGCGGCTGGATGCCCTTGCCGCGCGAGCCGCCGAACGGCGCGGGCGCCTTGTCGATCAGGCGCAAGGCCGTGCCGCCGCGGGCCAGCTCGATGGCGAGCGCCAGGCCGGCGGCGCCGGCGCCGCAGATCAGGACATCGGTCTGGCTGCGCGTCATCGGGCCTCCGGCATTTATGTGTATCTTGCACATAATCGGCCGGCTGGACGGCGTCAAGAAAGAATGTGCATAATACACGCATGAAGGACGACCTGCGGCAATTGCACGAAGCCCTGCTCGACATCATGACCATCCTGAACGAGCCGCAGCGCGACGACGCGCTGATCGCCGAGGCCGGGATTTCGCTGGACCGGGCGCTGTTTCCGCTGCTCGTGCGCATCGGGCGGCGCGGGCCGCTCGGCGTGGTCGAGCTCGCCGACATGTCGGGGCGCGACCACACCACGGTCAGCCGCCAGGTCGCCAGGCTCGAAAGCCTCGGCCTCGTCGCCCGCACGGCGAACGGCGCGGACAAGCGCGTGCGCGCGGTGTCGATCACGCGCAAGGGCCTGACCATGACACGGGCGCTGGACAGGGCGCGCGAGAAGATCGCGGGGCCGCTCATCGCCGAATGGAACGCGGCGGACCGCGCGACGCTCATCCGTCTGCTGCGCCGGCTGGTGGAGCGGGCGCGGACGCCGCCTGTTCCGGGATCGCCTTGAGCGCGCGCAGCGGCGAGAAAAACGCGACGAACGGCGCCAGGGCCATGCCGGCCACCGCCAGGCCGAGCGTGGCGCGATCGCCGATCCAGCTCCCCAGCAGCCCGCCCATGACGGCGCCCATGACGATCATCCCGCCGCTCGCCGCGCTGAAGAGGGCCGCGGTGCGGCCGAGCATGGCGGGCGCAAGCACGGCCTGGCGCAGGCTGACCACCAGGATGTCCCCGGTCACGGCGAAGGCGTCTCCGAACAGCTGCGCCGCCATCAGCAGCGCCACCGCCAGCCAGAACGGTCCGCCCGCCAGCGGCACCAGGGCGAGAAAGCCGACATAGAGAAAGCGCGTGGCGATGAGCGTCGGGCCGGCGCCGAAACGCCGCGCCAGCCGCGCCGACAGCCCCGCGGCGAACAAGGCGCCGATGCCGCCCATCGCGATGTTCGCGCCCATCAGCGCCGGCGACAGGCCGATCACCTTGAGGCCGAACACCAGGTAGAGCGGCGCGAAGAAGGCGGCGAAAAAACTCCAGACGACCGTCATCCAGAACAGCGGCCGCACCAACGGCTCGGCCAGGACGACGGCGAGGCCCTCTCCCGCGTCCCGCAGCCAGTGCCGCTTGCGCCGCGCCGGTTCGGACTTGGCCTCCGGCGCATCGATCGAGACGAGGAAGGCGGCGGAGGCGAGATAGGTCGAGGCGGTGCCCAGCATGGCGAAGGGCGCGGTGAAGAGCTGGAACAGAAGGCCGGCGAGCGCCGGGCCGGCGATCTCCGCCGTCGCATCGCTAACGCCGAGCTTGGCGTTGCCGTCCAGAATGTGCGCGGGCGCAATCAGGGCCGGCAGAAAGGCATGATCGGCGATCTCGAACAGCGCGTTCGCCGCGCCGACCAGCGCCGCCGTCAGATAGATCTGCGGCATGGCGAGCAGATGCATCCAGGCGGCGAGCGGAATCGTGACGATCAGCGCGGTGCGGGCGAGATCGGCGGCGATCATCACGCGCCGCCGGCTGGCGCGATCGACGAAACCGCCGGCCACCAGGCCGACGACGACGCCCGGCCCGCGGGCCAAGGCGGCGAGGACGCCAAGCTCGGCCGGCATGGCGTGGATGGTCAGGATCGCCGTCATGGCGAAGCCTTCGCGCGCGATGCGGGCGCCGAAGGACGATACGGTCTGCGCGGCCCAGAGCCGCAGGAAGCCGGCATGACGCCACAGCGCCCCGGCAGGAACAGGAAATCGCAAGGAAGTGCCCTCGAATGCGAGGCGATAGCGCCGTCCCGCCGCTTTTCCTCGACCGTCACGGCCGCCGGCCGCGACGTATGGGGAAAGGCGGGAGAAGGGGCTCAAACGACTCGGGAAATAGCCGATGGGCGCCCGCGCGTTGGCGCGAGCGCTTGGTCCTTCAGCCGTCGCGTCGCGACGGGAGGATCAGCCGATAGAGAGAACCTTCATGGCGCTGCCTGTTCTGCCGGCGAGTCCGGCGTCGAGGATCGGACGCGAAATCTAGAAGCGGCGTGCCGCAAAGGCAACCGCGCGGCCGAGACAGGCCGGCGAGGCGAACGGCCGATCCTCAGGGCGCGACGGGCCGGCAGGAGGATCGGTCCAAGACCTATTCGGCGGTCTCTTCCTCGCCCTCTTCCTCGCCTTCGGTCAGCGAGAAGGATGGGGCGCTCTGGCCCGGCTGGGCCGACACATAGGGCTGGTCGCTCTGGCCGTTGCCGCGATTCTGCTGCTGGGCCGCCTGCTGCTGCTGGTACTGCGCCATCTGGGCCTGCTGCGCGGCCATGATGCGGTAATAGTGCTCGGCGTGCTGGAGATAGTTCTCCGCCATGACGCGGTCGCCCGATGCGTTGGCGTCGCGCGCAAGCTGGAGATATTTCTCATAGACGTTGGCGGCCGAGCCGCGGATCTTCACCTCGGGGCCGGAAGAATCGAAGGTGCGGTTGGGATTGTGCGCATTGCCGCCGCCACCGCCGCCACCGCCGTTATTGCTATGACCGCCGCCTGCGTGTTGCGGCCTGCGGCCGCCTCTGCGTGAACGTTTCACTTTTGCCCCTAACTATAGGACGGGCATCGCTTTGCTGCGCGCGCTTGATGCGCCGTGCGGCTCACGGGCGGATTCCCGTGCAAATCCGGCTGCCACAGCAAGGCGGGGCTCGTCTTCGGTTTGCACAAGAACCGCGGCTGTTGCCGCACTCCGGCCCCCCCGATCGATCTTGATCGACTGCCGGCAGGGTCCCTATGTCCCCACGGGCCGGGAAGCTATCTTCTCAGGGCCGGATTTCCAACTGTTTTCTACATAGGTCGATTTTGGCGTTTTACGACGGCACAGCGCGGAATTCCTGCCAAATCGACGCCTATTTCGGGCGTTTGAAGCCCTTGGGCCGCCATCAGCCCCGTCACGGCGCCCGCCTGGCCCTGCCCGAGTTCCAGGAACGCATGGCCGGCCGGTTTCAGGAGGGAACCGATTCGGACCGCCAGCGCGCGGTAGGCGTCGAGCCCGTCCGGGCCGCCGTCCAGCGCGGCGCGGGGTTCGTAGCGGGCGACGTCCGGTTCCAGGCCGTCGATCTCGGCAGTGGGGATATAGGGCGGGTTGGACAGGACAACATCGAAACCGGGTTCCGCGCCATCGAGCCAGCCGGACTCGATCAGGGTGGCACGATCCTGCAGGCCGTGGGCGGCGATGTTGGCACGCGCATACGCCAGCGCCTCGGCCGAGCTGTCGATGCCGACGCCGCGGGCGTTCGGATATTCGGTCAGGGCCGCGACCAGCAGGCAGCCCGATCCCGTACCCAGGTCCAGGATCGCGAGCGGCTCGGCGCGGCCGGGATGACGGCGCAGCAGTTCCCCGATCAGCGTCTCGCTATCCGGCCGCGGGATCAGGACGCCGGGGCCGACGGCGAAGTCGAGGCTCCAGAATTCCTTGGCGCCGACGAGGTAGGCGAGCGGCTCGCGGGCGGCGCGGCGGACGATGAGAGATTCGAACAGGGCCTCGGATCCGCCCTCAGGGGGAAGGTCGGATTTGTGCGCGAATTCCCACAGCAGCCGCGCGTCGAGGCGCGGGCCGGCGATGCCGGCCTCACGCAGGCGCACGATGGCGGACGCGAGCGGATCGCTCACCCTTCTTCTTCCAGCGCGGTGAGGCGGTCGGCCTGGTCCTGCGCCACCAGCGCATCGATGATCTCGCCCAGCTCGTCGCCCGAGATGATGCGGTCGAGCTTGTAGAGCGTCAGGTTGATGCGGTGATCGGTGACGCGTCCTTGCGGGAAATTATAGGTGCGGATGCGCTCGGAGCGGTCGCCGGACCCGACCAGCGATTTGCGTTCGCTGGCCCGCGCGGAATCGACCCGCTCGCGCTCCCTGTCGTAGAGCCTGGCCTTGAGCATCTTCATCGCCGCGGCCTTATTCTTGTGCTGCGACTTCTCGGTCTGCTGCGCGATGGCGATGCCGGTCGGCAGATGGGTGATGCGCACCGCGGACTCGGTCTTGTTGACGTGCTGGCCGCCGGCGCCCTGGGCGCGATAGACGTCGATGCGCAAATCCTTGTCGTCGATCTGGATATCGACGTCCTCGGCCTCGGGCAGCACGGCGACGGTGGCGGCGCTGGTGTGGATGCGGCCCTGCGCCTCGGTCACCGGCACGCGCTGCACCCGGTGCACGCCGCTCTCGAATTTGAGCTTGGCATAAGCGCCCTGCCCCGTGACGTCGAGCACCGCGTCCTTGATGCCGCCCAGATCGCTGTCGGTGCGCGAGAGGACCTCGACCCGCCAGCCCTGCAGCGCGCAATAGCGCGTGTACATGGCGAGCAGGTCGTCCGCGAACAGCGCCGCCTCGTCGCCGCCGGTGCCGGCGCGGATCTCGATGATGGCGTTGGACGAGTCGGCCGCGTCCTTGGGCAGAAGCTGGATCTGCAGGTCGCGTTCGAGCGTCTCGAACCGCTGTTTGAGGTCGGCGCGTTCCTCTTCCGCCAGCGCGCGCATGTCGGAATCGGTCCTGGGGTCGGCGATCAGCGCCTCGGTCTGTTCGAGTTGGTCCTGGACCGAGCGGTAGTCGCGCACGACGCCGATCACGGGCGCCAGTTCGGCGTGCTCCTTCGACAGCTTCACGAAGGCCGGCCCGCCGGCGCCGGACGAAAGCTCCGCCTCCACCGCATGAAAGCGGTCGAGCAGGCGTTCGAGCTTGGCGGTGGGGATCATGATGAGCGAATAGGGAATGGCGAGCAGGCAATAGCACGGCGAACGGCCAGCGAACAGAAACCCTATTCGCTACGTCCATTCGCCATTCGCTTCTATTGCACCGGTTCGAGCGCCGGCGCCACGACGCCGCGGCTCGCCTCGATCTCGGCGGCCTTCTTCTCGCAAAGCTCGACGACGTGTTCGAGCAGCTTGTCGTTGTCGAGGCGGTAGGCCGGCTTGCCGTTGAGATAGATCTGGCCGTGGCCCTTGCCGGCGCCGCCGCCGGTGAAGGCCAGATCGGTCTCGCGCGCCTCGCCCGGGCCGTTGACGACGCAGCCGATGATCGACAGCGACATCGGCGTCGCGATGTGCTTGAGGCGGTCCTCCAGCTGCTTGACGGTCTCGATCACGTTGAAGCCTTGGCGGGCACACGAAGGACAAGAAACAATATTCACGCCGCGATGGCGCAGGTTCAGCGACTTCAGGATGTCGAAGCCGACGCGCACCTCTTCCACCGGATCGGCGCTCAGCGAAACGCGGATGGTGTCGCCGATGCCGCTCCACAGCAGCATGCCCATGCCGATGGAGGATTTGACGGTGCCGGAGATCATCCCGCCGGCCTCGGTGATGCCGACATGGATCGGGCAATCGACGGCCTCGGCGAGCGCCTGATAGGCGGCGACCGCGAGGAAGGCGTCGGACGCCTTCACCGAAATCTTGTATTCGCGGAAATCCAGGTCGTCGAGAATCCGGGCGTGGTTGAGCGCGCTTTCGACCATCGCTTCGGGGCAAGGCTCGCCATATTTTTCGAGCCGCTCGGATTCGAGGCTGCCGGCGTTGACGCCGATGCGCATCGAGCAGCCGTGATCCTTGGCCGCCTTGACGACTTCCTTGACCCGGTTGGCGTTGCCGATATTGCCCGGATTGATGCGCAGGCAGGCGGCGCCGTTCACCGCCGCCTCGATGGCGCGCTTGTAGTGGAAATGGATGTCGGCGACGACCGGGATGTTCGCGGCGCGGGTGATCGCCTTCATCGCCTTGGTCGCGTCCTCGTCGGGACAGGAGACGCGCACGATGTCGGCGCCGGCTTCCTCGATGGCGCGGATCTGGTCGATCGTCGCGCGGGCGTCGCCGGTGACGGTGTTGGTCATGGTCTGCACGCTGATCGGGGCGTCGCCGCCGACCG
>DASWOE010000339.1:0-10224 GCA_036398875.1 Rhizomicrobium sp. | reverse complement strand
GGGCCACCCAGGTGACAAATTCTCCCATGGTCGCGAAGACGGCACCAATGGTATCGCTCCATTTCCCAGTTCAACCGGCGCTTCAACTGGATGGCCCGCAGTCGCTGGCCATGACACGAGAGGGGTGGTGAAAGGCACGATGACCAGACCCCTCGAAAACCGCATCGCCCTCGTCACCGGCGCGTCGCGCGGCATCGGCTATTACGCGGCACTGGCGCTCGCCAAGGCCGGGGCGCATGTGGTCGCGGTGGCGCGCACCACCGGCGGCCTCGAAGAGCTCGACGATGCGATCCGGCGCGAGGGCGGCTCGGCGACGCTGGTGCCGCTCGACATCCGAGACTTTCCCGCGCTCGACCGGCTCGGCCAATCGATCTTCGACCGCTGGGGCCGGCTCGACGCCGTTCTCGGCAATGCCGGCTCGCTCGGCGTGTTGACGCCGCTCGGCCATCTCGACCCCAAGGTTTTCCAGGAGGTGATCGAGGTGAACGTCACCGCCAATTGGCGCCTGATCCGCTCGCTCGATCCGCTGCTCAAGAAATCCGATGCCGGGCGCGCGCTGTTCGTCTCCTCGGCCGCGGCGCGGTTTCATCCGGCCTATTGGGGCGCCTACAACCTGACCAAGGCGGCGCTCGAATCCCTCGCGCTCACCTATGCCGCCGAATGCGCCCAGACGGATGTGAAGGTGAACCTGCTCGATCCCGGCGCGGTGCGCACCGCGATGCGCGCCAAGGCGTTCCCGGGCGAAGATCCGGATACGCTGCCCAAGCCGTCGGCCCTGGCGCCGCTCATCGTCGAGCTGCTGTCGCCGTCGAACGGGAAGAACGGCGAGCTGGTGACGTTCAGGGCCTAATCCTGCGCATACGGATTCGTCCCGCCGCGCATCAGGAAGCGCAGCGGCGTGCCCTTGAGGTCGAAGGCTTCCCGCAGCCCGTTGGTGAGATAGCGCACATAGTCCTCGGGCAGCGATTTCAACTGATTGCCGAACAGCGCGAAGGTCGGCGGCCGCGCCTTGACCTGCGTCATATAGCGGATGCGCACGCGCCGCCCGCTCACCGCCGGCGGGGCATGGCGCGCCAGCGCCGTCTCCAGGAAGCGGTTGAGCGCCGAGGTGCCGACGCGCGTGTTCCAGGCGTCATAGGCGGTGAGCACGGCCGGCACGATGCGCTCGATCCCTTCTCCGGTGAGCGCCGAGATGCCGACCAGCGGCGCGCCGACGATCTGCGGCAGCGACGCGTCGAGCCGTTCGCGCAGCAGCCCCACCGCGCCGGCGCGGTTCTCGACCAGGTCCCATTTGTTGGCGACGAAGACCACGGCGCGGCCCTCGCGCGCGATTAGGTCGGCGATGGTCAGGTCCTGTTTCTCGAACGCCTGGGTCGCGTCGAGCAGCACGATGACGCAATCGGCGAAGCGCACGGCGTCGAGCGTGTTGGCGACCGACATCTCTTCCAGCGTGTGGCCGGCGGTGCGGGCCTTGCGGCGCAGGCCCGCCGTGTCGTGCAGCAGGAATTCGCGGCCGCCGGCGGCCCAGGTCGCCGCGATGGTGTCGCGGGTGATGCCGGCCTCCGGCCCGGTCAGGGTGCGCTCCTCGCCCAAAAGGCGGTTGAACAGGCTCGACTTGCCGACATTGGGCCGGCCCACGATGGCGAGGCGGATCGGGCGTTGCGCGACCTCCTCGTCGGTCGGTTCGTCCTCGCCGGGCGAGCCGCCCTCATCGTCGTCCGTGTCGGGCTCGGCCGGTTCGATGTGCTCCGCCAGCGCCTCTTCCAGTGCGCCGAAGCCCAGCGAATGCTCGGCCGAGATCGCGACCGGCTCGCCGAAGCCGAGCGCGAAAGCCTCGTTGAAGCCGTCGTCGCCGGCGCGGCTCTCGCATTTGTTCGCCGCCAGGATGGTGGGCTTGGCCGCCCGGCGCAGCGCCTGGGCGATGACCTCGTCGCCGGCGGTGATGCCGGCGCGGGCATCGATCACGAACAGGCAAAGATCGGCCTCGGCGATGGCGGTGCGCGTCTGCGCCGTCATCCGTCCGGCCAGCGAATCCGGCGCGTCATATTCGAACCCGGCGGTGTCGATGACGCGGAAGGCGAGCGCCCCCAGCACCGCCTCCGCCTCGCGGCGGTCGCGCGTCACGCCCGGCGTGTCGTGCGTGAGCGCAAGCTTGCGGCCCACAAGCTTGTTGAACAGCGTGGACTTGCCGACATTGGGACGGCCGACGATGGCGATGGTGCTGGGCATGACGCCCTTGTAGCGCCCGCGCTACTGCAACGCCACGAGCTGCGCGTCGCTCGTATAGAGATAGAGAAAGCCGTTGGCCACGACCGGCGGGATCAGCGTGCCGGCCGGAATCTCCGTCTTGGCCATCAATTCGCCGGTATAGGGCGACACCGCCGCCGCGAACCCCTTGGACGAGACCACGACCAGCCGGTCCGACACCAGGACCGGGCCGGCCCAGGTGATCGCGCCGCTCTTGTCGTCGGGGTTGTCCCAGCGCTGGAGCTGGTGGATCCACTTCACCTTGCCCTCCTTGCGCGTCAAACAGATGATCTGTTCGTCCGACGTCAGCACATAGACATAGTCGCCCGCCGCCCAGGGCGTCTGGATGCCGCCGATGTCGCGTTCCCACAGCCGTTCGCCGGTGTTCAGGCTGATCGCCGCCATCACGCCGGAATGGCTGATGGCGAAGACCACGTCGCGATCGACCACCGGCCGCCCCGCGATGTCGTCGAGCTCGGACAGGGCGGTCGCGACGCCGGAATGGGTCAGCATGTCGTTCCACGCCGGGCGTCCGTTCTCGACGCGCAGCGCATAGATCTCGCCGGAGGAATAGGGCGCCATGACGTATTCGCCGGCCACCGCGGCGCTGGTGCTCTGCAGGATGCCGGCCGATTCCGAGATGCCCTGATGATCCCAAAGCCGCCGCCCGTCGCTCTGCGCCAGGGCATAGAAGTGGTTTTCCTGGGTCGAGACGAAGACGCGTCCGCCATTGGCGGTCGGCGCGTTGACGATGGGGATGTTCAGGTCCTGGGTCCACAGCCTCTTGCCCGTGCGCGCCTCCAGCGCGACGACCTGGCCGAAGCCGCTGGTCACGAACAGCTTGCCGTCGTCATAGGCCACGCCGCCGCCGAAGCCCTTGGACGGATCGATCTTGTTGCCCGCCCCGAGCAGGCCCCACATGTTCAGCCAGTTGATGTCGCGCTCGACCGGCGCGATGGACCTGTCCCACAACGGATTGCCGTTCGCCGCTTCGAACGCAAAGACATGCGCCGCGGCGTCAAGGACATAGATGCGGCCGTCGGCGATCACCGGCTCGGCGGTCAGGCGCGAACTCGCATCGGAGCCCTTGCCGGCGTCCTGTTCCCACACCTGGCGCAGGGGCCCGCCCGCTTCGAGATGGTACATGGCGTTGGAGGCATAGCCGCCCGGTTCGGGCCATTCGTTGTTCTTGTAGGGCGGGGGCAGCAGGACCGGCACGGCCTTGAGCGTGGGGTCGATATGCAGCGATTCCTCGCTGGTCATCACCGAAATGCGTTCGCCGCGCAGCTTGGATTTGTGCCCGTTGCCCTGGAACCAGCCGCCGACCGTGTCGGTGACGGTGTCGCAGCCGGCGGCGAGAAGGGCGAGCGTCACCACGACGGCGATGCCACGGACGCGGACGAGATTCATTTCGGACTACCGGTTGGCGCGGTCGGTTGCGCGGGGGGTGTGGCCGGCGCCACGGGCTTGGGCACGATGCCGTAATCGCCGAGGCCGCCGCTCTTGAGGAAGCTCGCCATGGCGCCGGCGCGCTGGCGCATCGATTCGGGTGCGTCCTTGTCGTCGGCGATCGCCTGGAACTCGCCGCCGGCCGCGCCCAGCCGTCCCGCGTGATAATCGGCATAGGCCAGGATCTCGCGCGCGCTGTGGCGCCAGGGGCTGGTCGGGTCCGTGAGCGGCGCGAGCAGGGTCTGAAGGTCCTGCTTGGAGGCGGTGTCGGCCGACGCCCAGCCCGCCCGCAGCAGCGCGGCCTGACCGATGGGGCCGCCATCCTTGGCGGCGATCGCCTTGAAGATCGCGACGGCCTCGTCGCGCTTGCCGGTGCTGAGCAACACGCCCGCTTCCGAAAAGCGCGCCATCTGCGCGTAGCCGTCCGGGGCATCCTTCGCGACGACGGACAGCGCCGCCCCGGCGCGGCCCAAATCGCCGGCTTCGGCCAGGTGCAGGCCGGCCAGAAGCGTCTCCGACGCCTTCATGCGCTGGTTCTGCTCATAACGCTGCCAAAGCTCATATCCCGCGATGGCGATGATGATGAGCGCCACCCCGGCAATGATGTAGTCGCCGTATTGCTTCCAGATCCGGTCGAAGCGTTCGCGGCGGACTTCCTCCTCGACTTCGCGGAAGATGTCGCTCAAAGGGCTTTTCCTCGTTCGGGGCGGCAAGACCAGCCCGGTCGGTGCGGTCGGCCAAGATATTGGCCGCGCGGGATGATTTAGCCGCTGGCGGACGCCCGCGCAACTTGCGACTTCGTCATCCCCTTGCCGAAGGCAGAATGGGTTAAGAACCGCCGCTAGCCGGCCTTTTTCATCGTGTAGACGTTCTCCGCGCCGGGGAAGCTGCGGTCGCGCACGTCGGCCGCATAGGCCTTGACCGCCTTCTCGATCTCGCCGCCCAGGCTTGCATATTGGCGGACGAATTTCGGCGGATTGGGGTTGAGGCCCAGCATGTCCTCCATCACCAGGATCTGGCCGTCGCATTGCGGGCTGGCGCCGATGCCGATGGTGGGGACGGCGATCTGGCGGGTGATCTTGGCGGCGAGCGGCTCGGCCATGCCTTCGAGCACGATGGCGAAGGCGCCGGCCTCCGCGATGGCGGCCGCGTCGGCCTCGATCGCCGGCCATTCGGCCTCGGTGCGGCCCTGGGTCTTGAACCCGCCGGTGACGTTGAAGGCCTGCGGCGTCAGCCCGACATGGCCCATCACCGGAATGCCGCGCTCGCTGACATAGCGCACGGTCTCGGCCAGCCTCTTGCCGCCTTCCATCTTGACCGCGGTGCAGCCGGTTTCCTGGATGACGCGCGCGGCGTTGCGGAAGGCGATCTGCGGGCTTTCCTCATAGGAGCCGAACGGCATATCGACGACGACCAGCGCGTGGCGGCTGCCGCGCATCACCGCCTTGCCATGCGCGATCATCATGTCGAGCGTCACGCCCAGCGTGTTCTCCATGCCGTGCATCACCATGCCCAGGCTGTCGCCCACGAGCATGAGATCGACATGCTCGTCGAGCAGCCGCGCCGTGTGCGCGTGGTAGCAGGTGAGCGAAACGATCGGCTTGGCGTTCTTGTGGGCGCGGATTTCGGGCACGGTGACGCGCTTGGTCTGGACGACGACGGACATGGTTCCTCGCTGGCTGAAACGGTTGTCTGCGAAGTGGCCTGTCCACGACGCTGAGCGTCAGGTGGACGGCATCGGTCCTTGACCGGTCGAGGCCGCTTATAGCCGAAAACGGCGCGCGAGACGACTGCTATCTGGCGGGCCCGAAGGCCCCGGAATGGGACGGAGGAGACACTCGAAATGCCGCGTCTCGCCCGTTTCGCCTTGCCGGTCCGGGACCACGATGAGGCAATTGCCTGGTTCGCAAGCATGCGCGATTTCGAGGCGGCCGTGTTTGAGGATCTTTATGGTAATGCTTGGGATCTATTGCGGCCGTCAGGCATGACGGCCGGGATGGGACGGCCGGGACTCCGGCAAGGCGCGCGATGACATCTTATTCGACCTTTCTCGCGATCAAGGCGGTTCTGTACCTGCGCGCCTGGACGGAGATTCCGCTTCGGGTCACGTGGCGGCGGTCGGTGATCGCGCTGTCGTCCGGATCGCAGAAGACCGAACGCCAGGCCGCGTTCGCGTGGTGGCGGGGCGACGCGCTCGCCGCGACGGCGTGCTGGCGCGAGCTGGAGCGCGAACAGCCCGGCCGCGCGATCTGGCCGTTGAAGATACACCAGGCCGCCACCGAGAGCGGCGATTTCGCCGCCGCCGAGCGCATCCTCCTCGATGCGCGCGGGCGCGGCATCGACGACGAGGAGGTCGAAGTCGGCCTCTTGCGCTGTGTCCGCATGGCCCGGCGCTCGAATTCCGCGATCGACGACGCGGAGAAAATCGTGACCGACCCCGCGGCCTCGCTCAACAAGGTCTTTCAGGCCGGGTTCTATCTGATGGCCCGCAACCGGCTGGAGGGCGCGCGCGCCGGCCTTGGCCGGCTCCTCGGGCATGCGAAATTGGGCCCTCTGGTACAGGGCTATCTGGCGGCCATCGACCTGCTGGCGGAGGGCCGCGCGAAGGGGCGCCCCGATATTCCGGCCTGGGTTTCGCCGGCAGAGAGCTCCATCCTCGTGCGCGAGCCGGGCTCCGACACGCTGGTCGTGGGATTTGTGCTGCCGTCAGGCACGCTCGGACTGCCACTGAACGCCGCGCATGCGATGCTTTCATCGACGGGCGTGAACGCGCTCTATCTCTATGACAGCCGCCAGGTCTTCCATCTGGCGGGCGCCGACCGTTTCGGGCCGGGCTACCAGGCGATGCTCGACGGCATACGCGCTTTGGCGGCCGAGTTGGGAACGCGCCGGCTGATCATGCTGGGCGGCTCGGCGACCGGCTACACGGCGATCCGCAGCGCGCTCGATTTGAATGCCGACGGCGCGCTGGCGTTCAGTCCCCTGACGGTCATGCTGCCGACGGTCGGCGACGGCTTGGCGCGCAACGCCTATTCGCTGCAGCGGCTGGTCCGGTACGCGCGCCCGATGATGGCGGATCTGCGTCCGATGATTGGGGCGAAGCAACCCGGCCCGCGGATCGAAATCCATTACAGCGCCCTGAGCCGTCGCGACCGGATGCATGCCGCCAATGTGGCAGGATTGCGCGATGTCAGGCTGCACCCGGTCTCGGGTCTTGCGCGACACGATTGCCTGACCGAATTGGCACGACGCGGCTGTCGCGATCTGCTGGACGCATTCCCGGCGCGATAGATTCGGGCGTCAGCTGAAGACGCCGCCGGTTTCCGGGTTCGAATTTACGCCGTTCTCCGACTGCGCGGCGTCGAGGACGCTGAGGGTTGGGGCGCGCCACGGTTTGAGAACGGCCGCCTGCTTCGCGCGGTCCGAAGACGCCTCGCCGTCGCCATTGGAGGTCTTGTCGTCCATTGCGTCTCGATCCGATCAAACGCCCACGCTGGACGGAAAACCGGTCCGCCGCCAAGTAGGGAACAATACGGATCGGGCCGGCCGGCGTTACCGCCGTCGCGATGCTAGGTGATTCGCGGCGTCCGACAAAGACAATGGCCGGTCTCGCGACCGGCCATGTCCGCAGGCAAAGTTCGGGGCGCGTTACTCCGCCTCGGCGGTGTCTTCCTCGCCGTCCGGCTTGGGCGCGGCGCCTTCCTCGAACAGTTCCTCGGCGGCGATCTTGGCCTCCTCGGCTTCGGTCTTCTCGGCAAGCACGTCCTCGCCGCGGGCCTGGCGCTCGGCCTCGTCCTCGCTGCGCGCGACGTTGATCGTCACCGAGACGCGGACTTCGGGGTGCAGGCGCACGCCGACCTTGAACAGGCCGATGGTCTTGATCGCGGTGTCGAGCGGCACCTGGGTGCGGTTGACGCTGACGCCGCCTTCCGAGATCGCGGTCGCGATGTCGCGGGTGGAGACCGAGCCGTAAAGCTGGCCGCGGTCGCCGGCCTGGCGGATCAGCATGAAGGTCTTGCCGTCGAGCTTCTTGCCCACGGCCTCGGCCTCCTTCTTCTGTTCCAGGTTGCGCGCCTCGAGCTGCGCCTTCTGGCCCTGGAAGAATTCGCGGTTGGTCTTGTTGGCGCGCAGGGCCTTCTTCTTGGGCAGCAGGTAGTTGCGGGCGAAGCCGTCCTTGACCTTCACCTCGTCGCCCATCTGGCCGAGCTTTTCGACCCGTTCGAGCAGGATCACTTGCATGGATGCTCTCCCGCCCTAGCTGATGACATAGGGGAGCAGCGCCATGAACCGCGCGCGCTTGATGGCGTTCGCGAGGATGCGCTGCTTCTTGTTGGATACCGCGGTGATGCGCGACGGCACGATCTTGCCGCGCTCGGAGATGAAGCGTTGCAGCAGCTTCACGTCCTTGTAGTCGATCTTGGGCGCGTTGGCGCCCGAGAACGGGCAGGTCTTCTTGCGCCGGAAGAAGGGACGGCGCTGTCCGCCCTCGCCGCCGCGGCCGCCTTCGCGTCCACCACCACCACCACCACCACCACCACCACCACCACCGCCGTCACGTCCGCCTTCGCGGCGCTCTCCACCGAACGACATTATGCGGCCTCCTGCGCTTCGGCGGCTTCCGGCTTGCGCTCGCCCTCGGGGCGATCGTCGCGGCGGGCCTTGTTCGAGGACACCTCGAACATATCCACCTTGACGGTGATGTAGCGCAGCACGTCCTCGTTGATCTTGAGCTGGCGCTCGAGTTCGACGACGGCCTTCGACGGCGCGTTGATGTTGAGGAGCACGTAGTGCCCCTTGCGGTTCTTCTTGATGCGATAGTCCAGCCCGGGCAGGCCCCAATAGTCCTGCTTCTCGACCTTGCCGCCTTCGCCTTCAACGATCGTCTTGAGGTGGGTCGCCAAGGCGTCCACCTGCTGCTCGCTGATGTCCTGGCGCGCGATCAGGAGATGCTCGTAGAGAGCCATGTCCGTCCTTTCCGTGGGCCGCGGAACGGATCGGGGCGGACACCCGTCACCGCTTCGGATCGCCGGGACGCGCACCATGCGCAAACCCGCCGAAAAACGGGCCCCGGCGACCGCAGCCGCCATGAAGGCGGGGCTTATAGGGGAAGGGGCGGGGGGAGGCAAGGCCGGCGCCTTCCGGCCGCCGGTGCTTTGATCTATAGGGCATCGGGCCTCCCAGGGGCCGATTTAGAGGGGATTGTCATGAACGTCGCGCCGCGCCTCCTGCTCGTCCTGTCGCTTGCCGCCACCGCCGCCGTTGCCGCGCCGATATCGCCGCCGCCGCCGACCCCGGCGGGCAACACGGCCGAGATGATCCAGGACACCCGCGTCCTCGATCCCTATCGCTGGCTGGAGAACTGGAGCGATCCCACGGTCCGCGCCTGGAGCGACGCCCAGAACGCCCGCGCCCGCGCCTATCTCGACGGTCTGCCGTTCCGCGCCGCGATCCAGGCCAGGCTCGCCAGGCTCATCAAGGCGGCATCGCCCGCCTATAGCGAATTGGAGGCGCATGGATCGCGGGTCTTCGCGCTCTATTCCGATCCCAAGTTCCAGCAGCCCATGCTGGTGACGCTCGACGCCAAGGCCGATCCGGCCTCCCGCAAGCCGCTGGTCGATCCCAACAAGATCGACGCCAAGGGGCTGACCGCGATCGACTGGTTCGCGGTGTCCTTCGACGGCGCCAAGGTCGCGGTTTCGCTGTCGCAGAACGGCAGCGAGAACGGCACGCTGCACCTCTACGACACCGCCACCGGCGCCCAGATCGACAAGCCGATCGCGGACGTCCAGTTCCCGACGGCCGGCGGCGGCGCCGCCTGGGCGAAGGACGGTTCAGGCCTTTGGTACACCCGCTATCCCGGCGCCACGCGGCCGCAGGCGGACCGGAATTTCTTCCAGCAGGTCTATTTCCACAAGCTCGGCACCGACGCGGCCACCGATCCGCTGGTGCTCGGGCCCAAGGACGGGCTGGAACGCGTGTCGGAGCTCTTCCTCGATACGCGCTACGGCAATGACGGCTGCTTCGTCGCGGTGCAGCGCGGCGACGGCAACCAATGGTCGTTCTACCTGCTGGCGAAGAGCGGCGCACCGATCCGTCTCGCCGCCTATGACGACCATCTGGTCTATGCGACGCAGGGTCCGGACGGCGCGATCTATGCCATCAGCCGCAAGGACGCGCCGAACGGCAAGATCGTGCGGCTGAAGCCGCCCTTCGCCGCCGGCGCGCTGGCGAAAGCGCCGGCGATCGTGCCCCAAAGCGGCGTCGCGATCCTGTCCGGCGGCGCCGAGGATCATCGGCTCGACCTGGCGCTCAGCGCCGACCGGCTGTTCGTGCGCGACATCGTCGGCGGTCCCAATCAGGTGCGCATCTTCGGCTTCGACGGCAAGCCGCTGGGAAAATTGCCGCTGCCCGAGGTCGCCGGCAACACCGAGATCGTCCCGCTCGCCGGCGGCGACGTGCTGTTCAACGTGCAGACCTATCTGCGGCCGGTCTATTTCGCGCTCTGGCATGCCGCGACCGGCAAGACGG
>DASWOE010000338.1:0-8869 GCA_036398875.1 Rhizomicrobium sp. | reverse complement strand
TCTCCTCGCTGACCGGCACCACGCTGTTCAATCCTGAGATCTATTTCCTGAGCCGCATGCCCGCCGAGATGGATGCCGGCGAGGTGACGGCGGTGGTTGCGATGGCGCTGGGGCTGACCTTTCTGGCGACGCTCTATCCGTCGTGGCGCGCCGCGCGGCTCGATCCGGTGGAGGCGCTGCGCTATGAGTGAGGCGCTGCGGCTCGAAAACGTCGCGCGCACCTACGCCCAGGGCGACGGCGTGCTCGAAATCTTCCACGGCATCAATTTCACCTTGCGTCAGGGCGAGCTGGTCGCGCTGGTCGGCCCATCCGGCGCCGGCAAATCGTCGCTGCTGCACATGGCCGGTCTGCTCGAAGCGCCGACCGCCGGCGAGGTCTACATCCGCGGCGTCGCGGCCTCGACGCTGCCCGACGTCGAACGCACGCGCATCCGCCGCGACGCCATCGGCTTCGTCTATCAGGCGCATCATCTCCTGCCCGAATTCAGCGCGCTCGAAAACGTCGTCATGCCGCAGCGCATTGCCGGCCGGCCGCGCGCGGCCTGCGAACGCGACGCCGCGCATATCCTCACCCATCTGGGCCTTGGCCGGCGTCTTGCGCATCGGCCCTCTCAGCTTTCCGGCGGCGAGCAGCAGCGCGTGGCGATCGCGCGCGCCCTGGCCAACCGTCCCCGCATCCTCCTGGCCGATGAGCCGACCGGCAATCTCGACGCCCGCACGGCCGGCGGCGTGTTCGACGCGCTGGTCGATCTCGTCCGGTCGGAGGGCCTGGCGGCGCTGGTCGCGACTCACAATCTCGAACTCGCCGCCCGCATGGATCGCGCGCTCATCCTGCATGAGGGCAAGCTGTTCGACGGCGGCAAGCTCGGCGCGCGCCAGCCGGCTTAGGTTTTTTGCGGCGACTCCTATTTGATCCCCTTTTGTTCTTGACAAGGAAGGAACACAAGGAGAACATGCCGGCCTGGAACGGGAGACGGCTGTCATGTGGATCAAGGACGCAGCGGCGGGTTTGAGCTTGGTGGTGTTCGTGGCATCGACCTATTTGCTGGCGCCGGTGGCGCAGGCGATCCTGGCCGCAATCTGATCGCGTCCTGTGGATGGTGCGGCCCGACGGCTATCGCCGGTCCGCCTGCGCCCGATACACACAGATGACATCTAATCGGAACGGCGATGGCGGATCGCAAGACGGCTTCCTTCGTCCATTTGCGCGTGAAGAGCGCGTACTCGCTGCTCGAAGGCGCGGTCAGGCCTGGCGAGCTTGCCGCGCTGGCGCGCGAGAACGCGATGCCCGCCGTCGCGGTCACCGACGTCAACAACCTCTTCGGCACCTATGATCTCAGCGACACGCTGGCAAAAGCCGGCGTGCAGCCCATCGTCGGCTGCCTTGTCTCGGTGGAGCTGGAAGCGAGCCAGGCTCTTGCCCTGGGCGTGCGCAAGAAGCCGCCGGCGCTGGCGCTGCTGGTCCAGAACGATGCCGGCTATCGCAATCTCAGCAAGCTCCTGAGCGCCGCGTTTCTGGGGGCTGAGCCGGGCGATTTCCCGCATGTCACGGCGGCTCAGCTCGGCGCCCATGCGGAAGGGTTGATCGCACTCACCGGAGGTCCCGGCGGCCCCGTCAACAAGCTTCTGCTCGAGGGCCAGTTCGCGGCCGCCGACGCGCTGGTGGAAAGGCTGGCGGCCCTGTTCGGCGACCGGCTTTATATCGAATTGCAGCGCCACGGCCTTGCCGAGGAGCGCGCCGTCGAGAGCCGGCTGATCGACGTCGCCTATGCCCGCGAGCTTCCGCTGGTCGCGACCAACGACGTGCATTTCGGCAGGGAGGACATGTACGAGGCCCATGACGCGCTGCTCTGCATCGCCGACGGCGCCTTCGTCAGCCAGGACGACCGCCGCCGCCTGACCCGCGAGCACCGTTTCAAGTCGGCGGCCGAGATGGCGGCGCAATTTGCCGACCTGCCCGAGGCCATCGAGAATACCGTGGAGATCGCGCGCCGCTGCGCGTTCCGCCCGACCAAGCGCGATCCCATTCTGCCGAAATTCCTTCCCGAATCGGGCCGCTCGCCGGAGGACGAATTGCGGGTGCAGGCCGATGCCGGCCTTGCCCGGCGCCTCGCGAAGCACGGCAGGTTCGCCGACGAAGCGGCCTATCGCGAGCGCCTGCAATTCGAGCTCGACGTCATCATCAAGATGAAGTTCGCCGGTTACTTCCTGATCGTGTCGGACTTCATGAAATGGACTCGGTCGCAGGGCATTCCCGTCGGCGTGCGCGGCTCCGGCGCCGGCTCGCTCGCCGGCTGGACGCTCGACATCACCAATCTGGATCCGCTGCGCTTCGGCCTCAAATTCGAGCGCTTCCTCAATCCCGAGCGCATCTCGATGCCGGATTTCGACATCGATTTCTGCCAGGAGCGGCGCGACGAGGTCGTGCGCTATGTGCGCGACAAATACGGCCGCGACCGCGTCGCCCATATCATGGCGCTGGGTTCGCTGCAGGCGCGCGCCGCGGTGCGCGACGCCGGCCGCGTGCTGCAGATGCCGCTGGGTCTGGTCGATCGCATCGCCAAGCTCGTCCCCAACCCGCCGGGCAAGCCGGTCTCCCTGGAAGACGCCATCGACGGCGAGCCCCGGCTGCGGCAGATCGCCGAACAGGAGCCGAGCGCGCAGAAGCTGTTCTCCATCGTGGAGAAGATAGAGGGCCTCTACCGCCACGCCTCGACCCATCCTGCCGGCGTCGTCATCGGCGACCGCCCGCTGGACGAGATCGTACCGCTCTACCGCGACGCGCGTTCCGAGATGCCGGTGACCCAGTTCGACTACGAGGACGCCGAGAAGGCCGGCCTGGTGAAGTTCGATTTTCTGGGTCTGAAGACCCTCACCGTGATCGCCAAGGCGGAAGAGCTGCTCAAGAAGCGCGGCGTCGATCTCGATACCCAGAACATCGATTTCGACGATCCCGGCGCCTATGAGATGCTCGGCCGCGGCGACAGCGTCGGGGTGTTCCAGCTCGAAGGGGCGGGCATGCGCGACCTTTTGCGCAAGATGAAGCCCGACCGCATCAACGATCTGGTGGCGCTCGTCGCGCTCTACCGTCCCGGCCCGATGGACTCGATCCCGAAATATATCGCGGTCAAGAACGGCAAGGAGGCGCCCGAATATCTGCATCCCGCGATGGAGCCCGTGCTGCGGGAGACCTTCGGCGTCATGACCTATCAGGAAGACGTCATGAACATCGCCCGCGAGCTGGCGGGCTATACGCTGGGCCAGGCGGACCTCTTGCGCCGCGCAATGGGCAAGAAAATCGCGTCGGAAATGGCCAAGCATCACGAGACGTTTCTCAAGGGCGCCGGCGCGCGCGGCATCCTGCCGTCGATTGCCGAGCAGATTTTCGAGCAGGCGGCGAAATTCGCCGGCTATGGCTTTCCCAAGGCGCATGCGGCGGCCTATGCGCAGGTCGCCTACCAGACGGCGTATCTCAAGGCGAACTTTCCGGTCGAATTCCTCGCCGCCTCGATGACGCTCGATATCGGCAACACCGACCGCCTCAACATCTTCAAGCAGGAGGCGCAGCGCCTGGGCGTCAAAGTGCTGGCGCCGGATATCAACCGCTCCGAAGCCGTGTTCACCTGCGATGCCGAGAAGGCCGTGATCTTCTATGCGCTGGCGGCGGTGAAGGGCGTCGGCCGCCAGGCGATGGACCATGTCGTGGAGGAGCGCCGCGCCGGCGGCCCCTTCACCGGCCTCGCCGATTTCGCCCGCCGGATCGATCCCAAGCTGGTCAACAAGCGCGCCTTCGAGAGTCTGGCGCGCGCCGGCGCGTTCGACGGCCTCAACCGCAACCGCCGCCAGGTGGTCGAATCCGCCGACGTCCTGCTGAACAGCGCCCAGCGCAACGCGCGCGAGCGCGAGAGCGGCCAGATCGCGCTGTTCGGCGGCCCGGCCGAGGCGCAGGACGATATCCGTCTTGCCGCGGTGCCGGACTGGCCGGGGCATGAGCGCCTGAGCGAGGAGTTCAGCGCCATGGGCTTCTATCTCTCGGGCCATCCGCTCGACGCCTATGCCGCGCCCTTGAAGCGGCTCGGCGCCACCACCTTCGGCGCCCTGGTCGAGGATCGCCGCCGCTCCGGCTTCAAGGCGGTGCTGGCCGGGACCATGATCCGCAAATACGAGCGCCGCAGCCGCAACAACGAAAGCTATGCCTTCGTCTCCTTCTCCGATCCGACCGGCATGTTCGAGGTGATGCTGTTCCCCGAGGTGCTGGCGGCTTCGCGCCCGTTGCTGGAAGCCGGCAAATCGGTGCTCATCACCGCCAGCGCCGATTGGGACGGCGACGAGCTGAAATTGCGCGCCGCCGCGATCGCCGACCTCGACGCCGCCGCCGCCAATGTGGGGGAGGGGCTCAAGGTCTATCTGCAGGATGGCTCTTCGCTGGGCGCCATCGCCGCCCAGCTCAGGCAGCCCGGCAAGGGCATCGTCACCTTCGTCGTGCCCGGCGGCCCGGGCGAGGAGGTGGAGATCAAGCTGCCCAAGCCGCTGGCCGTGACGGTGGCGCTCAAGAACGCCATCAAATCGCTGCCCGGCGTCGCCCAGGTGGAGTCGGTGTAGCTAAACCCGGAACGTGTGTCCGATCCGCACCGAGATCTGCGACAGGTGCGAGACGTAATGGCCGACCGGATCGACCGTCGCGTCGTCGCCGGCCGCGATCAAAAGCTCCGAGCCCGGATCGAACTCCCAGCGATAGCGCATCGAGAATCCCAGATCGTTGGAGACATTGTCGTATTGCGCCTGGATGCGCAGCTGCATGTCGGGCGTGAAATTCATCGCCGCGTCCAGCGAGCCGATATGGATCGCGACATGGCCGCTCGGCAGGCTGATCTGTTCGAGAACGTGCTCGCCGCTGAAGGTGAAAGTGTCGTCCGGGTGCAGCGTCACGGTGAGATCGCTCTTGAGCAGGTGCCCGCCATAGAAGCCGCAGCACTGCACGTCATAGACCGCGGAAATCCAGCGATCCGTCGCCGTCTCGATGCGGCCGTGATAGACCTGCCAGTCATAGGCGCCGGCCGGCACCGTCACATTGCGCGGCAGCGCGAACGCCGCCGCAACCCTCTCGTAGTCGTTCCACGTCTCGATCAGGCCGAAATCGCCGCGTTGCGTATAGGCCGCCGCCCAGGTGCCTTCCAAGGCCGATTGCGCGACGTTGCCCAGGTCGGTGTATTCGTCGGCCCACGCGCCGGTCTCATACCACCGCACCGCATTGTCGGTGGGGCGGATGCGCCGCCCGACGTTGAAATTGTATTCGCGGATGCCGGGCCGGCTGACGAAGCCGAGCGCGGGGTCGAAATTCTCGCCCACCTGCTTGATGCGCAGATTGCCGTACCAGGGTTCGTTGGGAAAGTTCAGCTCCAGGCCCAGCGCATCGTCGTCGCCCGCCTGGCCGGAAAAGCTGCGCTCGTAGAACAGGTCCGCTTGAACCTCCTTGCCCGGCACCAGATCGGGGGCGCGGAACTGGAAGTCGCCGCCGACCACGGTGTTGCGCGACGCGTCGGTCGGATCGCCATTGGTGAAGATCAGCCCGAATTTCGAACGATCCAGGATCGGCATGCTCAGCCGCGCCGCCGACAGGGTCTGGCCGTCCACCGCGCCCGCTCCGTTGGTGCGCACCGCCAGCGCGCCGACGTCGATGCCCGCGTAATTGCCCGACAGTTTTGCGCCGGCCAGCAGATCGACGGGTTCCGAGCCGTTGATCAGCCCGATATTGCGCGAGAAAAATGGCCGTCCGTTGTTGTCGTCGCGCAGCGGCAGGCCGCCGAACTCGAACGACGCCGCGTCCTGCAGGAAGAAGTCCCGCGTCTCCGGATAGAACAGCCCGAAGCGGCCGATATTGACCTGCCGCTGGTCGAGCGGCGTGTCGGAGAAATCGGTGTTCAGCGTCAGCGTGCCGGTCAAGGCGGGCGTAAGCTTGTAGAACGCGTTCGCGCTGGGGCGGAACTGGAACCCCGAATGGCCGGCCGCGTCCCAGTCGCGCTGATAGCGGATCGCGCCATAGGCCTGCACGTCCAGGCCGAAGCCGCCGTCGATCCCCTGGACGCCGGTCAGCGTGCCGGAGCGCGAGATGTCCTGCGATCCGATCGTCTCGATGATGGACGACCAGCGGATGCGCTCGGTCTTGCGCCGCACCAGGCGGAAGAAATCGAACCCCCAATCGCTGCGCGCCTTGTCGTAGGAGATGCTGCGGAACGGAATCGCCACCTCGACCGACCAGCCGTTCGGCAGGATGCGCGCCTTGGCGGTCCACAACGTGTTCCACTCGTAGAGCACGTCGGCATTGTTCTGGATCAGGCCCTCGCGCCGCGCGCCCAGCGGATTGACCTCGAAGAGATAGCCGTTGCGCCGTGTCTTGCCGGGATCGAGATAGATGCGGATCAAGTCGTCCTGGTCGATCGCACCATCGCGCGCCTTGATATGCGCCGTGATCTTCGCCGGCTCGTCGTCGAACGCCATGATCGAGACATAGAGATTGTTCTCGTCATAGAGCACATGCACCACGGTGCGCTCGTCGCCCGGCGCGCCCTCATGCGGCTCGAGCTGATAGAACTCGTCGAGCGCGGGCGCCCTCTGCCAGACGGCGTCCGAGATGTCGCCGTCGATATCCGGCGCCTCGCCGGCGCCGATGCGCGTGGCCGGCAGGCTGGGGCGATAGGTCTGAAAATCATGTGTCGCGGCGGACGCCGCGCCGAGGCACCCGCACAGCGCGACGAGCAGGACGGCAAGGCGGAAGCGCACGGGATCACTCGCGAGATGCCTCGGGCGGCCCTTGTGGCACGGATGCGAGGCTGACGCCGCTCACATTTCTGTTTGCGGCAGACGCGTTGCGACTGGCGGTTACAGGCCGGCCAGCGCCTTTTCGATCCGCGCCAGCCCTTCGCCGAGAAGGGCGGGGTCCTGTGCGAAGCAGATACGAACGAAGGAATCCGCTTGGGCATCGCCGGTGGGGCCGAAGGCCGAGCCTGGCGCCACGCCGACGCGGCCGCGCCGGACCAGCTCCTGCGCAAAGCCCAGCGAATCGCGCAATCCTTCCATGTGCAGGAAGCCGTAAAACGCGCCCTCGGGACGGATCCACTGGATGCGGTTCTGTCCGTCGATGAATGTCTGCACCACCTCGCGTCCGGCGCGGCAGCGCTCGCGCATCGCCTCGCGGAAGGCATCGCCCTCGGGCGACAGCGCCGCTATCGCGCCATACTGCGCGAAGGTCGTCGGACCGGTGTTGTTGGCGATGGTCATGACGCTGAGCTGCTGTCCCAGATGCTGCGGATGCACCAGCCAGCCGATGCGCCAGCCCGTCATCGCCCAGGCCTTGGAAAAGCTGTTGACGACGAAGACATTGTCGTCCGGCTCGGCGATCGACAGGAACGACGATGCGTGCGCCGATCCATCGAAGGTCAGCGTGCCATAGACCTCGTCGCTGATGATCGCGATGCCGCGCCGCCGCGCGAAGTCGAGCGCCGCCTGCTGCTCGCCGCGGGTCATGACCCAGCCTGTGGGGTTGCCGGGCGAGGCGATGAAGATCGCCTTGGTGCGCGCGTCGCAAGCGTCGAACAGCTTGTCCAGGTCGAGGCGCCAGCGCGCCGGCGAAGCGTGCCAATCGTCCTGCAGGCGCACGAAGCGCGGCTGCGCGCCGACCATCTCCGCCGCCTGGAAGATCGACGGCCAGATCGGCGAGACGATCACGACATTGTCGCCGGTCTCGACCAGGATCTGCAGCGCCGTCACCACGGCGAGCGTCGCCGCGCCCGGCATCGAGATGCGTTCCAGCGCGATATCGGCGCCGAGCGTGCGCCGGTGGAAATCGCGCACCGCCTCGCGCAATGCCGGGATGCCGCGCGACTGCTGGTAGAACGTCTTGCCGTCGTCCAGCGCCCGCTTGGCGGCGTCGCGGATGAAGGCCGGCGTGACCAGGTCGGTCTCGCCGAACCACAGGCGGATCAGGTCCGTGGCGCCATGACCCAGCGCAGAGACCTGGCCGATGCCGTTGGGTTCGAGCGCCTCGATGGCGGGGCGGATGGGTGTGCGCATTCCGCCGTCTTAGCGGGAATTCGGCGCCCGTGCCAACGCGGCCGGCGCATGGCCGCTTCGCGCCGTAAAGCCATGCGGATGCCCGAGGCTGCCCGGTTCAAAGCTGCCGCACGGTGAGGTGCTGCGTCGGATGATCCAGCCGGTGGGTCCCGCGGTCGTCGCCCAGGCTCTCGGCGCGTTTCGCCGGCCGCGGCTCGCTCGGCGGCGCAAAGATCGCATTGAGTCCGGCGCCCGCGCCCAGGAAGGCGACCCGAATGGCGTCGGCAATGTGTCGCGCGCCGAGGTCGCGCATCATGCGCGCCCGATGAATCTCGACGGTTCTCGGACTGATGCCGAGTTTGCGCGCGATGGTCTTGTTGGAACATCCCTCGACGATGCCGATCAACACGTCGCGGCCCCGGGGCGTCAGCGCTTCGATGCGCGCCTGGGCGTTGCTGCTGTCCATGGCGCATTCGACGGTGCCGTCGCTTCCGGCCGGTTCTTCATACGCTGTACGCATTTGCTTTTTCCTTTTTTCTTGGCGTTCCGCGCGTTGGTCGAGCGCCTTCATCGCATCGGTGACTGGCTGTTTTGAACAATGCACGGTTAGCGATACGTGCCGGAGAAGCGGCGGATCATCCCGCAATCGCTTGGCGCGACGAGTATTTTCCGTTTCCGGGCGATATTTTTGGGAACGATTTTCCGATAGGCGAAGGCGGCCGCCCGAGTTCCAAGCGCGGACGAGCATCCGCGCCATGGCGGGAGCGGCCGGGCCTGGCGCGGCGGCCGGCTGGCCGAGCGTCCCCGCCAGGGTTCCGCC
>DASWOE010000337.1:0-4314 GCA_036398875.1 Rhizomicrobium sp. | reverse complement strand
CCACCACGCTCACCGGCACGCGCAGGGCATGCAGCATCGCGACGAGCGCGCCGCGGCGCGCATCCGCCTTCTCCGGCCGGTTGACGGCGCGGCTGCGAAGCTGCACCAGCCGCGTGCGGCCGATGCGGCGCACCAGGTCGGCATCCTCCATCGCGACCTCGCGATAGCCGCCGAGCTTCTGATAGAGCCGGCGCGGCACCAGCAATCCCTGCTCCGCATAGGGCAGCGCGAACAGCCCGGTGCGCAGCGCCACCATGGTCTCGCGCCGCCGCGCCGGTCCGCCGAAATCGTCGAGCGCGAAGCGGAACGCCCCGGCGCGCGGCCATTCGAAGGTCACGCTTCCCATGAACGATTCGGCCTCGTTGTCCCAGCCGGCGTCCAGCGCCGTCTCCGGCAGCAGGAACAGCAGCCAGTCGCCCCGCGCCATCGCCGCCCCGGCGATCAGCTGCGAGGCGCGGCTCTTGCGGCCCCGCGCGATATGGCAGCCGGCCGCGTCGGCGATCATCAGCGTGTCGTCGGTCGAGCCGCCATCCGCCACCACCACTTCCTTCACCAGGCCGCGCACCGTCGCCGCGATCAGGCTGTCGAAACAGCGCGGCAGGCAGGCTTGTGCATTCAGGGTCGGGATCACAACACTGATCATGGGCGGAATATGAACCGGGACTCGCGCGCCGACAAAAACTTTCCTGTCGCACGGGTTAATCGGGCAGATTATTGCCGCGTGTTCATCCGGAGCGTGCGATGGGGGAACTTGACGGGCTCGCAGTGCATGGCGAAACGGCCGTGGGATGGTGCGCTGCAACGCCGCCGAACGAGACCACCGATGAGAACGGCGTTCACTTTATTCCGGCGCTTGAAAGCGGCCGCGTAGATCCCCGCGCACCGCGCAGGCGGGTGGCGGATCACCCGGACGTTCTTGCCCTGCGCGAACATTTGCGTGCCAAAAACGGAATCGCCGGGCTGGAGATCGTCGAACCGCAGGAGGTCGAACGCGCCGCGCGCATTTTCTTCCGCGATGGCTTCGTGGTTGTAAAGGATCTGCTCGACGCCGACCGGCTGGCGACCTGGCGCGCCGCGAGCGCCCGCGTGCTGGGGCAGATTCTGGCAATCGCCGGCGAAGGGGCGCGCAAATACCTCACCGAGACGGGCCGGCTGCCGCATCGCTACAGCTATGGCACCGCCTCGGCCAGCCGCGAGCTGCTGCACGATCCGGCCTGGGCGTCGATGATCGATCTGCCGACCACGACGCCGATCCTGACCCGCATCTTCGGCACCGCCGATTATTTCGTCCGCGGCGCCGGCGGCGACCTCTGCCTGCCCGGCGCGATCGAATATCAGGGCCTGCACGCCGACATCCGCGACAGCTTCGAGATCACGCCCGCCCGCGCCCTGGCGGCGCAGCGTTTCGGCGTCCAGTTGCGGACCATCGCGGGCACGGACCAACTGACCCCGGCGACCACCGGCCTCGTCATCGAGAAGACGCCGCCGCACGTCACGATCAATTTCCTGATGAGCCACTTCACCTGGGAGAACGGCCCGATCCGCCAGATCCCCGGCACCCAGGGCCGCGTGCCCTCCCCGCCGCGCCTCGCCGACGAGCCGGAATGGATGCGGCTGTCCACCCTGGTCGGCGCCAAGGCCGGCGCCGGCGTCATCCGCGACAACCGCGCCTGGCACGGCGCGACGCCCAATCTCAGCCGGGAAATCCGCGCCATGCCGAATGTCGAATATTACGGGCCGTGGGTGGAGGACGAGACCTCCTATTGGAGGTCGATGCCGCATGCGGTGTGGGAAACGCTCACGGCGCATGCGCAGCACATCAGCCGCAGGGTCAAGACCGAGCCGGGCGTCTGGCCCGCCGGCGCCGGCGTGATGCACCCGCTCGCGGCGCTGCGCAAAGCGGCGAAGATGTAGATTTTGTACTTGATATGTTCTCATTCTGACCCTATATTCCTGGGGCAATGACAACGGTCCTAGACATCACGGCTGACAAGCGGCTCCTGCGCGGCCGCGGGGCGCTTTCGAACGACGTCGGGCGCTACGAGACCCAGAAGCGCGTGCTGGTCGATGACGGCTGGGACGATGGCTGGCGCGAGGAGGACGGCGCCCCGCCGCCGCTGCGCACCGAGGTGATCATCGATGCCACGCGCACCATCATCGCGCGCAACAAATCGCCGGACATCTCCTTCGACCAGTCGATCAATCCCTATCGCGGCTGCGAGCATGGCTGCATCTATTGCTTCGCGCGGCCGACCCACGCCTATCTCGGCATGTCGCCGGGGGCCGATTTCGAGTCGCGGCTATTCGCCAAGCCCAACGCGGCCGAACTCCTGCGCAAGGAATTGTCGGCGCCGGGTTACGTGCCCAAGGTCATCGCCATGGGCACCAACACCGATCCCTATCAGCCGATCGAGAAGAAGATGCGCATCACGCGCTCCGTCCTGGAAGTGCTGCGCGATTTCCGCCATCCGGTCGGCATCGTGACCAAATCGCCGCTGATTCTGCGCGACATGGACATATTGTCGGAGATGGCGCAGGGCGGCCTCGCCAAGGTCGCGCTCTCGGTCACCACGCTCGACCGCCGCCTGGCGCGGTCGATGGAGCCGCGCGCCGGCACGCCCGGGCGCCGCCTCGCCGCGATCCGGGCGCTGTCGGGCGCCGGCATTCCCACCGGCGTGATGTTCGCGCCCGCCATCCCCGCCCTCAATGACGGCGAGCTGGAGGCCGTGCTCGGCGCGGCATCCGAATGCGGCGCGCGTTCGGCCGGCTATGTGCTGCTGCGCCTGCCGCTGGAGATCAAGGACCTGTTCCGCGAATGGCTGGAGGCGCATGAGCCGAACAGGGCCCGGCACGTCATGTCGCTGATCCGTTCCATGCGCGGCGGCAAGGATTACGATGCGCAGTGGAATGTGCGCATGAAGGGCGCGGGGCCCTATGCCGAGATGATCGCGCGGCGCTTCCACATGGCGGTCAAGCGGCTCGGCCTCAACCGCGAGGTCCGCCCGCTGACGCTCGCCAAGTTCAAGCGGCCGCCCAAGGCCGGCGACCAGCTCTCACTGTTCGACGCCGAGCCCCTGACCGCCGCGTCGTGAGGCCCGCGCGTCAAACCCAGATCGCCACGCCGTAGCCGACGGCGCTCCAGAACGCCGCGCAAAGGGCGATGGCCGCGCTCCAGGCGATCGGGCGCAACCCGTCCTTGGTCATGCGATCCGCAAGCGACGGGCGGCCGGAATCGTTCGAATGGTCGCAGGCATACATTGTCATGAGGAGGAAACGGCTATGGCCGTCCGGCGTTCCGCGCGCGGAACCGGCGACCCCCGGCCCTGCGGCCGTGGATCGCGCGGGAGATGACAGCCGCGCGTTCTGCGCTATAGAGGTCCTGCAGCCAATGCCGAGGTCGATCTTGGACAAGATCCTGTGGCGCCGCCTTGCGGGCAGGGGGCGTGGCGTCATCGCCAAGGCGTCCATCGCCAAGGACGAAGTGATCGAGGTTTCGCCGGTGCTGCCGCTGGCGCTCGCCGATTCGGAATGCCCCGGTCTCAACGATTACAGCCTCGCCTGGGGCGAGGATGCGCCGGGCGGGCTCGGGCCGCAGAAGGATTGCGCCATCGGGCTCGGCTATCTGTGCCTGTACAACCACGCCGAGGCGCCCAACGTCACCTTCGATCACCGCTACGACGCCGAGGAGATCGCCGTCGTCGCGCTGCGCGACATCGAAGCCGGCGAGGAGCTGACCATCGATTATGGCGTGCCGCTGTGGTTCGAGAAGTCGGCGTAGAAGCCTTCGCTACCGGATGCGAACGCCAACCACCATCGTCATGGCCGGCAAAAGGCCGGCGATGACGAATAGACGATCGGGCTCGATCGCAATCCCGTTCCAGGAATGTGCATAACTCGTCGCGGCCCCGCGGCGTTCGCTTTTCGGACCGAATCGTCCTGATAGTGTCGGCGCGATGCCGCATTACATCTACGAATCGCGCGTCCTGAAGATTCGCACCGGCCCTGTCGCCGGCGTGGACGAGGCCGGGCGCGGTCCGCTGGCTGGGCCGGTGGTCGCGGCCGCGGTCATCCTCGACCGTAAGAAGATCCCCAAGGGCCTCAACGACTCCAAACAGCTCGACGCGCAGACCCGCGAAGACCTCTTCCCGCGCATCATGGCCGCGGCGCTCGCGGTCGGCGTCGGCGAGGCGAGCGTCGATGAGATCGATCTCATCAACATCCGCCAGGCGACGCATATGGCGATGGCGCGCGCCATCCGCGCGCTTCGCTTCGCCCCCGCTTTCGCGCTGGTCGATGGCAATGACGCGCCGCCGT
>DASWOE010000336.1:0-3740 GCA_036398875.1 Rhizomicrobium sp. | reverse complement strand
ATCTCGGTGATGGACGCTTCGAAGGCGGCGAACGGCGGCAGACGCTCAAGCGACACGGGAACCGCGAAGGCGAAGCCGAGAAGTCTCCTGCCGTCCTTGTCGCGATACGGTGTCGCGTGCGTCGTCACCGTGCCACGGCCGCGACCAAGAACGATTTCGACCTGCCTGCCCGGATTGGCGGAAATGAGCCGCTGAACCTGCTCGAAGCTGGTTACGGCACGACCATCGATCGACACGATTCGGTCGCCCGGCCGAAGACCGGCGCGCTGCGCGGGCTTTCCCGGCAGAACGGAATCGACGATCGGCGGTGCCGGCGGAGACAGGCCGAGATCGCCGACCTTTTGGCGGTTTCCGAGCCTGTCGGTCAGGGCCACTTCCTGCGGCACCGCCCAGACCGTCAGCTGTCGGCCGGCGCGATCCAGCACGATCGGCAAGGTCTGTCCGGCACTCAGCGAGACGACCTGGGCGACATCCACGAAACTGCCGGTCTGCGTGCCGTCCACGGAGAGGATGCGGTCGCCGATCTGAAAGCCGGCCTTGGCGGCGGGTCCGTGCGGCACGATATCGCCGACCACCGGCGGGACGACGATCTGGCCATGGAACATGAACAGCGCCGACAGGATGACGATCGCCAGGAGGAAATTCGCCAGGGGACCGCCGATGACGACCAGCGCGCGCTGCCAGAGCGGCTTGAAGAGAAATGCCACCTTCCGGTCCTGCGCGCTCATCCCCGCCGCGGCTTCGCGATCCGGCGTGCTGGCGCCGTCGGCGTCGCCGAAGAACTTCACATAGCCGCCGAGCGGTATCCAGCCGATCTTCCACTGCGTCTGATGGCGATCCTTCCAGGTCAGCAGGCCGCGGCCGAATCCGATGGAGAAGATATCGACCCGTACGCCGAACAAACGCGCGATGAGGAAGTGACCCAGTTCATGCACGAAAACGACGATCGTGATCAGCGTCAGGAACGCCGGCACGATGTACCAGGAATAGCTCGGCAGGCCGGACAGAAAGCTCATGCGGAAATAGTCCTCAGTTCACCACGCGGCGGCAGATGTCGGAGGCGCGGGCGCGGGCGCGGGCGTCGGCCGCAAGCACCGCGTCGAGCGTATCGCAAGGCGCATTGGCCTCCGGCGTTTCGCTGAGCGTGGTCTCGACCACGCGCGGGATATCGAGGAAGCCGATGCGGCGGTTCAGGAACGCATCGACCGCGATCTCGTTCGCGGCATTCAGGACGGTAGGCGCCAGCGCGCCGGCGCGCATCGCGTCCATCGCCAGCCCCAGGCAGCGGAAGCGATCGTGGTCGGGCTTGCGGAAATCGAGCCGGCCGACGGCGGCGAGATCGAGCCGGCGCGACGGCGAGGCGATGCGGCGCGGCCACGCCAGCGCATAGGCGATGGGCGTGCGCATGTCGGGCGCAGACAGATGGGCGAGCGTCGAGCCGTCCTCATAGGTCACCAGGCAGTGCACGATCGACTGCGGGTGCACCAGGACGTCCAGTTTCTCGGGCGGAAGCGCGAAGAGGAAATGCGCCTCGATCAATTCGAGGCCCTTGTTCATCAGCGTGGCGCTATCGACCGAGATCTTGGCGCCCATCGACCAGTTGGGATGGGCCACCGCCTGCTCCACCGTGCAGACCGACATCTGCTCCAGCGTCCAGTCGCGGAACGGCCCGCCCGACGCTGTCAGCGTGACCTTCTCGACCTCCCGGGCGCCTTCGCCGTTCAGCACCTGGAACACCGCATTGTGCTCGGAATCGACCGGGATGACGGCGGCGGTGGAATTGGCCAGTGCTTTGTGGAAGACGCCGCCGGCAGCGACGATGCATTCCTTGTTGGCGAGCGCGACGGTCGCACTGCGCGCGACGGCGGCCAGCGCCGGCTCCAGCGCGGCGGCGCCCATGATCGCGACCATGACGGTCGAGGACGGACGAGCGGCCGCGTCGATCACCGCGGCGCGGCCCGCGGCGACGGCGATGCCGGTACCGCTCAGGCCCTCCTTCAATCGCGCATAAAGTCTCTCGTCGCCGATCACCGCGATCTTGGGCGCGATGGCGCGCGCCTGGGCGATCAGCCCATCGACATTGGCGCCGGCGGTGATCGCTTCCACCGGCATGACATCGGCGCCGTAGACGTTGCGCGCATGGGCCACGACGTCGAGCGTCGAGACGCCGATCGAGCCGGTCGAGCCCAGCACCGTGATGCTGCGTGCCAGCACCGGCTCGAGCGTTTCGATTTCGAAACTTGGTCGCGTCGCGGCCAAAGCGTTCACGGGTGTGCTCCAAATAGGGGATTGAGCCCGACGGCTACCGCCAAACCTAGCACCGGCGCGGTCATCAGAGTCGAATCGATGCGGTCGAGCACGCCGCCATGCCCCGGTATGAGGCCGCCGGAATCCTTGCGCCGGAAGGCGCGTTTGACCCAGGACTCGAACAGATCGCCGCCATGGGCGACGACGGCGAGCGCCGCGCCATAGAGGCCGCCGAGCACCGGACTGCCGCCCAGGACGCCGACATAGACCGCTTCGACGACCGCGGCGATGGCGACGGCGCCCAGCGTCCCGGACCAGGTCTTGTTCGGAGACAGGGATGGCCACAGCCTGGGACCGCCGATCAGATTGCCCACGATCAGCGCACCGGTGTCGGTGGCCCAGATCGCGAGAAACATGCCGGCGATGATCCAGCCGCCATCCGGCAGACCGCGCAGCAGAACCAGCGCCATCGGCGTCATGCCGAGATAGAGCGGCCCGGCACCCTGCCAGAGCGGCCCCTGCCCGGCAGCGGCGGCATAGGCCCCGACCAGCACGGCACCGGAGCCCAGAATCGCCCAGGCATAATAGGCGTGCGGCCACAGCACCACGGCGACGAGCGCGGCGACGATCACGGCCGACGACAGGAAGAAGGCGGGCCCGAACACACGCTCGCCGACCATGCGGTGCCATTCGCGCGCGGCCGCGATGCCGACCAGCGCCGCAACGCCCGCGACATAGGGCACGCCGCCCACGATCGCACCGATGACCATGGCGGCCAGCGCAATGCCGAACAGCGGGCGGGTGACCCAGTCCCAATTGAAACGGATCGCTCTATAGCCGGGGGCTTGCGACGCGGCAGGCGCCGCGGTGTGACCGTGGCGGCTCACGCGACGGCTTCCGACAGGCCGCCGAACTGGCGGTCACGCTGCGCGAATTTCTCCAGCGCATCGAGCAGCTCGGCGCGGCCGAAATCGGGCCACAGCGTGTCGAGGAACAGGAGCTCCGCATAGGAGGACTGCCAGAGCAGGAAATTGCTCAGGCGATGCTCGCCGCCGGTGCGGATGAGAAGGTCCGGCGCCGGCAGACCGCCCGTGAAGAGACGGGTGGCAAAAAGTTCCGGCGTGATGGTCTCCGGATCGAGGCGGCCCTCCTTGGCGGCGCGGGCGAGTTCGCGCGCGGCATTGGCGATCTCTTCCTGCCCGCCATAGTCGAAGGCGAAGGTGACGTTGGTGCCGGTGTTGGCGACGGTGCGATGCTCTGCCGCCTCGACCATCTTGCGGATGTCGGCGGCGACGCGGTCGCGGCTGCCGATCACGCGGATGCGCACGTTGCGCTGATGCAGTTCGTCCACGTCGGAGCGGAAATAGCCGCGGAAGAGCCCCATCAGGGCGTTGACCTCCGGCCGCGGGCGCTTCCAGTTCTCGGAGCTGAAGGCGAAGAGGGTGAGATATTCGAGACGGATATCGGTCGCGGCGCGGATGACGTCGCGCACC
>DASWOE010000335.1:0-4784 GCA_036398875.1 Rhizomicrobium sp. | reverse complement strand
GACCTGGACGCGGCGGTCGGCAAGGCATTTCCGGAAGGCATCGACGTCTATTTCGAGAATGTCGGCGGCGCCCATCTGGAGGCGGCGATCAACCATATGCGCCAGTTCGGGCGCATCGCGCTGTGCGGCATGATCGACATGTACAATGCGACCGAACTGCCGCCGGGACCGCGCAATCTGGCGCTGTGCATCGGCCTCAGCCTGCGCATGGAAGGCTTCATCGTCACCAGCCACTACGACATGCTGGCCGACTTCCAGCGCGACATGGCGGGCTGGGCCAGGCAAGGCAAGATGAAATGGTGCGAGACCATCGTCGATGGCGTCGCGAGCGCACCGGGGGCGTTCATCGGCCTCTTCAAGGGCGACAATCTGGGCAAGATGGTGGTGCGGGTCGGGCCGGATAAGGCGGTGTGAGGGGCAAATTCCTCTCCCGATCGCGGGAGGGGTTATGAGTCCGGCGCGCTGGCTTTCAGCGTCACCAGCGCGGCGACGACCACATAGGCCAGCATCAGCGGCGCCAGACCGATCAGGAGCGCGCCCGTGATGTCGGTGAACGCGCTGCAGCCGAGCCAGGGATAGGCCGAGCCGACATAGAGGAGCTGGAAGCCGACGATCGCCACCGTGCCGTAGATCGCCGCCAGCAGGGTGGGACCGAACGAAGACGGGCGCAGCGCGCGTTCGAGGCGCAGCAGGCCCGCGGTCAGGCCGATGCGCGAGGCGGCGGACGCGACATAGACGATCGCCAGCAGCCAGGTGAAAGCGGAC
The DNA here is from genome assembly GCA_036398875.1 of Rhizomicrobium sp. Classification (GTDB taxonomy): domain Bacteria; phylum Pseudomonadota; class Alphaproteobacteria; order Micropepsales; family Micropepsaceae; genus Rhizomicrobium. The sequence continues at coordinate 4,019 of DASWOE010000335.1, read as the reverse complement.
GCGAAGACGCGCCCGCCGTCGAGCGCGCAGGCGCCCAGCGCATCGACCAGCCCGGCCTGGCCCCACACCACGAAGGCGATGGCCCTTTCAACGCCTTCCGCCGGCGCGGCCCCGATCGTGGCCGGCGCGACGAACACCTGGACGCCCAAGCTGGCGGCGACGAAGGCGGCGAACACGACGTCGTCGAAGCCCGGGACGAGACGATGCGGCTTGAAGCGCGCGAGGAGCGGCGTGGCCGGCCCGGCGGAAGCACCGAAGCCGGCGATGAACAGAAGACCCATGGCGCCGAACAGCGCGACGCAGAGGCCGACGGACCGCAGGGCATCGAGCGGCGCCTCGCCCCGCGCCAGGCCCAGATTGACCGCATGGGCGCCCGCGAACAGGCAGAACACGACCCATCCTTTGGCAAGAAGCCGCGCCACACCCATCCGATCGACGCCCCCTTTTTCGACGATCAAGCCGACGCCGCGAGGCGTTCGGTTTCGACGCGTTCGGCGCGGATGGTGTCGGCAAGCAGGAAAGCCAGTTCCAGCGCCTGGCTCGCATTGAGGCGCGGATCGCAGGCCGTCTGGTAGCGGTCGTGCAGATCGATCTCCTTGATCGCCTGGGCGCCCCCTAAGCATTCGGTGACGTCCTGGCCGGTCATTTCGAGATGGACGCCGCCGGCATGGCTGCCTTCGGCGCGATGGATGGCGAAGAAGGCCTTCACCTCTTCGAACACGCGATCGACCGGACGCGTCTTGTAGCCCGATTGCAGCTTGATCGTGTTGCCGTGCATCGGATCGCAGGACCACACCACCTTGGCGCCCTCGCGTTCCACCGCGCGGATGAGCTTGGGCAGCCCCTGCGCAACCTTGTCGGAACCGAAGCGGGCGATCAGCGTGACGCGGCCGGGCTTGTTCTCGGGATTGAGGCTGGCGATCAGGCGCAGCAGGTCGTCCTCCGCCAGCGAGGGGCCGCATTTGAGGCCGATGGGATTCTTCACGCCGCGGCAGAACTCGACATGGGCGCCGTCAAGCTGGCGGGTGCGGTCGCCGATCCAGATCATGTGGCCGGAGGTGGCATAGTGCTCGCCGGTGATCGAATCCTGGCGGGTCAGCGCTTCCTCGTAAGGCAGCAGCAGCGCCTCATGGCTGAAATAGAAATCGACGCGGCCGGTCTGCTGCTTCACCGCGTCGGCGAGCGAGAAGGTGCGCATGAAGCCGACGCCGTCGTCGATCTTGTCGACGATCTCGTTGTAGCGCCGGCTGAGATCGGCATGGTGATGATCGAGGTTCCAATGGCGCGCGCGCGACAGATCGGCGTAGCCGCCGGTGGCGAAGGCGCGCACCAGATTGGCGGTCGCCGCGGCCTGGTAATAGGCGCGCAGCATGCGCTCGGGATCGGGCGCGCGCGCGGCGGCGGTGAACGCGCCGCCATTGATGTTGTCGCCGCGATAGGAGGGCAGCGTGACACCGTCCTGCGTCTCGAAATCGTCGGAGCGCGGCTTGGCGAACTGGCCGGCGATGCGGCCGATCTTCACCACCGGCACATTGGCCGCGAAGGTGAGCACGGTCGCCATGCTCAGGAAGACGCAGAAGGTGTCGCGGATGTTGTTGGCGGTGAACTCGGCGAAGCTTTCCGCGCAATCGCCGCCCTGGAGCAGGAAAGCCTTGCCCTCGGCGACCTGCGCCAGATTGGACATCAAATTTCGCGCCTCGCCGGCGAACACCAGCGGCGGGTGGGTCTTCAGGCGCGCTTCGACGGCCGCGAGCACCGCCGGATCCGGATAGTCCGGGACCTGACGGATCGGCCTGGAACGCCAGCTTTGCGGGGACCAGGGCTGGGCCACGCGGAAATCCTCCATTCGGTCCCGGGGATATATGGGATGGCGGCCCGCTTTGCCAGCGGGGCGAAAAGCCGTGGTGAACGGGCCGCAGACGGCTTTTCAGGGCGCGAAGGGCGGCCGCGTGCTGCCGGCAATATTGGCCAGCGTCGCCGTGCAGCCATGGCGGCGCAAAAGGCCGTAGCGCACATTCATCCGCTTGCGCAGATTCCAGTCGGGATGCGCCTCCTTGGCCCAGGCGACGTAGCGCTGGAATTCCTCGAGGCGCAGGTCGGCACTGCGAAACGTCTCCGGGCATTGGAACGCGGCATCGAAACTCGCATCGTCGGCCAGCACGACCGGCGCATCCGCGACCGGCGCTTCCGTGCGAGGTGCCGGAGCGGCAGGGAGCGGGGCGGCGGGCGGAGGGACCACCGGTGCCGCAGCGAGCGGTGCGGATGTGACCGGCGCGGCAGCGGCGGACGCGTCGGCCGCCGGAGGCGTCGGAGCGGTGTCGCCGGCCGCGGCCAAAGACGGATGCGCGAACATGGTTAGCGCCAGCAGCGCGACAAAAAGCGGTCTCATGAAATCCCCCAACGCCGATGCCGAGCTTAATCGATTTCGCGGCGCGCCGCAGCACCGCAGATTTGCGAAAGTGTGACGCATCGCGGCCCGGACGTTCCGCGAACCGACGGTCAAGGCGTCTTCGAATAGCTCTTCGTGCGCATGGTGACGAGTTCCTCCGCGGCGCTCGGATGCAGCGCGATGGTGGAATCGAACTGCGCCTTGGTGGCGCCGATCTTGATGCAGATGCCGACGATCTGGATGATCTCGGCGGCGTGGTCGCCGAAGATGTGGCAGCCGAGCACCTTGTCGGTCCCGGCATCGACGATCAGCTTGAAGGTCGTGCGCGCCTCGTTGCGGCTGAGCGTGTGCTTCAAGGGGCGGAACACCGATTTGTAGACGTCGATGCTGTGGCCCAAGCCCAGAGCCTTCGTCTCGCTCATGCCGACGACGCCGATCTCCGGCGTGGTGAAGACGGCGGTCGCGATGTTCTGGTGATCGACCGGCGTGGGCACGCCGCCATATACCGTCTTGACGAAGCACATCGCCTCATGGATCGCGACGGGGGTGAGCTGGATGCGGTCGGTCACGTCGCCGATGGCATAGATGTTCTCGGCGCTGGTCTTGGAGAAGCGATCGACCGCGACCTCGCCGCGCTTGCCGAGCTCGACGCCCGCCTTCTCGACATGCAGCATCTCCGTGTTCGGGGCGCGGCCGATGGCGAGCATGATCTCGTCGCATTCGATCACGTCGCCCTTGTTGGTCTCGGCATGGAGGCAATCGCCGCGCTTCTCGATCTTGGTGAATTCGCAGCCGAGGGAGACGTGCAGGCCGATCTTGGTCATGTTCTCGTGCACCGCGTCGCGGATGTCCTCGTCGAAGCCGCGCAGCACCTTCTCGCCGCGATAGAACAGCGAGACCTTCGAGCCCAGGCCGTGGAAGATATGCGCGAATTCGAGCGCGATATAGCCGCCGCCGGCGATCAGGATGCGCCCGGGCAGCTTCGGGAGGTTGAAGGCCTCGTTCGAGGTGATGCAGAGATTGCCGCCCGCGATGAGGTGGGTGGTGCCGAGCTCGCGGGTCGGGCGGTTGCCGGTGGCGATGAGGATGCGCTCGGCCGTGACGGTGCGGTCGCTGTTGAGCAGTCTGAGCGTGTGGGCGTCCTCGAACACGGCGCGATCCTGGAAGATCGTCACCCCGGCCGCGTTGACGTTTTTCGTATAGATCGCCTCCAGCCGGGCGATCTCCTTGTCCTTGTTGGCGATCAGGGTCGGCCAGTCGAATTTGACGTCCCCCACCGTCCAGCCGAAGCCGGCGGCGTCGGCGAAATCCTCGCGGAACTGGGCGGCGTAGACGAACAGCTTCTTGGGAATGCAGCCGCGGATGACGCAGGTGCCGCCCATCCGCCATTCCTCCGCCAGGGCGACGCGGGCGCCGGACAAAGCCGCCATGCGGCTGGCGCGCACGCCGCCCGAGCCGCCGCCGATGACGAAGAGGTCATAGTCATACTGTGCCATGGGGCCGTTCCCGCGCTTGCCAGCGCTCGCATAGACGAGCTTTGATCCATTCTCAATGTGGGGGCGAATATAGCATGCGACAGGGGCTGAGGGGCTTGGCGCGCGTGGCCCTGCCATGCGTCCTTCCGGTGCTG
>DASWOE010000334.1:0-8379 GCA_036398875.1 Rhizomicrobium sp. | reverse complement strand
AACGAGTTCGTTGAAATCTGGACCTCGAAGCGCTAGGTAAGCTACCCCCTTTGCGGGCCCTCCGGACGAGGCCATGAGCGATATTTCCCGCCAGATCTGGGACATGAAATACCGGCTGAAACAGCCGGACGGCACGCCCGTGGACCGCGATATCGCCGACAGCTGGGCCCGGGTCGCGCTGGCGGCGGCGGCGACCGAGCCGGCGGACAAGCGCGCCGAGCAGGCCCATGCCTTCGCGCAGGCGCTGGCGGGCTACCGCTTCCTGCCGGCGGGGCGGATCCTGGCCGGCGCCGGGACGGCGCGCAACGTCACGCTGTTCAACTGCTTCGTGATGGGCACGGTCGCCGATTCGATGGACGGCATCTTTTCGGCCCTGCGCGAGGCGGCGCTGACGCTGCAGCAGGGCGGCGGCATCGGCTACGACTTCTCGACGCTTCGGCCCAAGGGCGCGGTCGTGAAGGGCGTCGGCGCGGATGCGTCGGGTCCGGTCTCGTTCATGGAGGTGTGGGACGCGATGTGCCGCACCATCATGAGCGCCGGCAGCCGCCGCGGCGCGATGATGGCGACGCTGGCGATCGACCATCCCGACATCGAGACCTTCATCGACGCCAAGGCCGCCAAGGGAAGGCTGTCCAATTTCAACCTGTCGGTGCTGGTCAGCGATGCGTTCATGGACGCGGTCAAGGCGGACGCGGATTGGGACCTGAAATTCGGCGGCCAAGTCTATCGCACCGTCCAGGCGCGCGCGCTGTGGGACCGCATCATGCGCGCGACCTATGAGACCGCCGAGCCGGGGGTGATCTTCATCGACCGCATCAATGCCGAGAACAATCTCGCCTATTGCGAGACGATCAGTTGCAGCAATCCATGCGGCGAACAGCCGCTTCCCCCTTATGGCGCCTGCCTGCTCGGCTCGATAAATCTCGCCAAGCTGGTGAAGAACCCGTTCGAGGCCGATGCGCATCTCGATGTGGAAGAGCTGACGCGGCTGACCAGGACGGCGATCCGGCTTCTCGACAATGCGATCGACGTGTCGCGCTTTCCGCTGCCCGAGCAGCAGGCCGAGGCAAAGGCCAAGCGCCGCATCGGCCTCGGCGTCACCGGACTCGCCGATGCGCTGATCTTCTGCCGCACGCGCTACGGCTCGGCCGGGAGCATCGCGCTGATCGATACCTGGCTGTCGGCGCTGAGCGACGCGGCCTATCTCGCTTCCGCCGAATTGGCGGCGGAAAAGGGCGCGTTCCCGCTGTTCGACGCGCACGAATTCCTGAGCCGGCCCTTCACCCTACGCCTGCCGCAGGAGGTGCGCAGCGCGATCGCGAAGAACGGCATCCGCAACGGCCTGCTCACCTCGATCGCGCCGACCGGCACGATCTCGCTCCTGGCCGGCAACGTCTCCAGCGGCATCGAGCCGGTGTTCGCCTACAGCTTCACGCGCAAGGTCCTGCAGCCGGACGGCAGCCATACCAGCGAGACGGTTGAGGACTATGCCTATCGCGCCTTCCGGGCCCGCTTCGGCGCGGAAGCCGCGTTGCCGGACTACTTCGTCAATGCCCAGACGCTTGCGCCGGAGGACCATCTCGCGGTGCAGGCGGCGGCGCAGCGCCATATCGACAGCTCGATCTCCAAGACGATCAACGTGCCGGTCGCCATCTCGTTCGAGGCCTTCAAGGACGTCTATGCCCGCGCCTATGAGCTGGGCTGCAAGGGCTGCACGACCTATCGGCCGAACGACGTCACCGGCGCGGTGCTCGAGGCGGAAATCGAGCCCGCCGAGACGCCGCCGCAGAGCGCCCCCATATCGGCGCCGCGCGTGAGCTCGGGCGGCGTGGTCTATATGACGCGGCCGCTCGACCGCCCCGAGGTGCTGATCGGCCAGACCTACAAGATCAAATGGATGGACAGCGATCACGCCTTCTACATCACCGTCAACGACATCGAGAAGGACGGGCGGCGGCGGCCCTTCGAAGTGTTCATCAACTCCAAGAACATGGAGGCTTATGCCTGGGCGCTGGCGCTGACGCGGATGATCTCGGCGGTGTTCCGGCGCGGCGGCGACGTGTCGTTCGTGGTCGAGGAGCTCAAGGCGATCTTCGATCCGCGCGGCGGGCAATGGAGCGGCGAGCGCTATATCCCCTCGCTGATGGCGGCGATCGGCGAAGTGCTGGAAAAGCACATGATCGATATCGGCTTCATCGCGCGGCATGACGAGGCGCTGGTGCCGAGCGAAAGACGCGCCGTGGCGGTGGCCGCCGAGGGCGCGCCGGCCCGCTATTGCCCGCGCTGCGGTTCGCCCAGCCTGGTGCGGCTCGAGGGTTGCGAATCCTGCGTGTCCTGCGGCTATTCGCGCTGCGGGTGAGCACCGTTTTCCACATCCCCAACGACAAGGCGCGCGCCCTGATCCTGGCGCGGCACGGCCTGTCCGGGGTGCGGCAGACGGGCGGCGCGGGCGCCGTGGTGCCGCTGATCCGAAAGCTCGGCTATGTTCAGCTCGACTCGATCAAGATCGTCGAGCGGGCGCATCATCATATCCTTTATTCGCGGCTCGCCGGCTATCGGCCGCGCCACCTGGACCGCCTGCAGGCGAAGGCGCCGGCGCTGTTCGAGCATTGGACGCACGACGCGTCGCTCATTCCGATGGAGCATTATCCGCACTGGCGCCACCGCTTCGCCAGGTCCAAGGCCAATGTCGCCGAATGGCGCGAGCGCTTCGGCGACGACCGCGTGCTGAAGACCGTGCGCGCGCATATCGAAGCGCATGGCGCGGCGCGGGCGCGCGATTTCGCCCATCTGGGCGGGCGCACCGGGCCGTGGTGGGGCTGGGGTCCGGCCAAGGCGGCGCTGGAATATCTGTGGCGGACCGGCGAGCTTGCGGTGCTGGCGCGCGACGGCTTCGAGAAGGTCTACGACCTGTCCGAGCGCGTCATCGGCAAGGACCTGCGCGACGCGCGGCCGACGCGGCTTCAGACCCTGGACTGGGCGCACAACGAAGCGCTTGACCGGCTGGGCGCCGCGACGGCGCGCATGCTCGCCGATTTCTGGGGCCACGGTTCCATCCCCGAAGCGGCGAAATGGATCGAAGCCGAGAAGAAACGCGGAACGCTGATCGGCGTGACGCTGGAAGGCGCGCCCGGGCAGCGCGGCTTTGCCGCCGTGGCGCGGCCCGACATCGAAAGCCAGATCGCGGCGCTGGCCGCACCCACCGCGCGGCTGCGCGTGCTCTCGCCCTTCGATCCGGTCTTGCGCGACCGGGCCCGCGCGCTGCGCCTCTTCGGCTTCGACTACCGCATCGAGGTCTTCGTGCCGGGGCCCAGGCGCAAATACGGCTACTATGTGTTTCCGCTGCTGGAGGGGGCGCGCTTCGTCGGGCGCATCGACATGAAGGCGGAGCGTGCGAAGGACCTTCTCGCCGTCAAGGCGCTGTGGCTGGAAGACCGGCTCACACTCAGCAAGGCGCGGCAGGCGAAGCTGGAGCGCGAATTGGCGCGCCAGGCGCGGCTCGGCGAGGTGCGCGACATCTTTTTCCCGGCGGGCGCGCTGAAGACCGGATAGATTGCGCATCCATGAGCTATTCCAGCCGGTTCTTCCTCTATGCGCCGCTGAGCCTGTTCCTGCTGCTGGCGGCGGGCGCGGGCCTGTATTGGTGGCATGTGGCGCAGGCGCTGTCGGCGCGGCTCGACGCGCTCAACGGCCGTGCGGCGATGCCCGGCGTCGTCGTCGCGTTCAAGTCGAAAAGCGTCGGCGGCTTTCCGTTCAATCTCGACGTGGTCTTTTCCGACTTCCGGATCACGATCGATACGCCGCACGGCCCGTCCAGCTGGGCGACGCAGAAATTCGCGCTGCACGCCCTGACCTATGGCCGCGAGCAGATGATCTTCGAGGCGGGCGGCGATCAGGCGCTGCGCTGGCGCGACCTGCAAGGCCGCGCGCACGCGCTGCCGTTCCAGGTCGGCGAGATGCATGCCAGCGCCATTGCCGCGGACGGCGCCGTGTCGCGCATCGATTTCGACCTGATCGGTTTCGGCTCGCCGGCCCTGACCGCGGCGCGGGTGCAAATGCACGCGCGCAAGGCGCCGGGCGGCGCCGGCATCGACATTTTCGCCACCGCCGACGGCGTGCATCTCTCGCCGGCGCTCGCGCCGCTGTTCGGGCCGGATGTCTCTTCGGTCAAGCTCAACGCCAGGGCGATGCCGGCCAAGCCGATCGATGCCCTTCGCGAAGGGCGTGCGGGCTGGGTCGATGCGCTGGAAGGCTGGCGCGCCGCCGGCGGCGCCGTGGAGGTCGGCGACCTGGAGATTTCCTGGAACAGGCTGAGCGCGATGGGCAAGGGCCGGCTGTCGCTGGATGCGGCGCATGCGGTGGAAGGCTTGCTGGACTTCAAGGTCGCCGGGATCGAGACGCTGTTGGACGCGGCGCGGCGGCACGACGTTCGCGGCGGACCGGACCAAGGCCTTGCCGCGGCGCTGCTCGACCGCGCAGCGCTGGCCGGCGACAACGAGGCGGGCCTGCTTGGCGCCGTGATCGACTTCCATGCCGGCGTCGTGACGCTGGGCACCGAACGGGCGACGACGGAAGAGCCGCTGTATTAGGACAGGATATTCGCAACAATTTCCGCGCGGACCTGGTCCGGCCTGAGCGGTATGATGCCCGTTCCGTTGAGCAGAGCGGCGATCTCGTCCTCGTCGTTCTGATGCGGATCAAAGACCAGATAGAAGTGGAACGCCATCTTTTCCTGGGACACCGCATCGACGGCCGCGCGCAGGGCGGTCGTCTTATCGATCACCGCTTGCACCGTGTTGCGCTCGGCGATCGCGAAACCGGTCTTGCATTCGACGCAGACAACCCGGCTGCGGACCTTGCCCAGGACGTCGAAATCACCGGCGACCCCGCCGATGTCGCCACGCATTCGGTAAGAGACGTCGGTATAGAGCTCGAAACTCTCACGGTTGCGCCGTAGATGATCGTCGATGATCTGATAGACATAGGCTGTCAGCCATTCGCCCTGGAGCAATCGGAACCGGGCCGCAGATTTCATCTTCAGCACCGTGAAGACGCTGCGATCGGGAGGATGATCGCTGAACCATTCCAGCTTGAAGTGCTTCTTTTCGCCATTCGCGTTCCTTTCGCCGTTCAGAAGCATAAGGCCGGGTTCGGCGACGCCGGCGCTCTTCAGGAACGCGATGAAAGCCCTGTTGTCGTCGGAGCACTTGAAGCTGCCTTTCTTTTCTCCCTCCTTGCCGTCGGTCATGCGGCGTATATCCCGCAAGCCGGTGCTGAATTGCTCGTAGTCGTCGCCGATCCGAATCGCGAAGCCAAAATCTTGGACCGAGAACTTCCGCATGCCATTGATGTCGATGGCCCGGCGAAACAGCGAATCGAGCAGCGGCGAGGCCTGCACCAGCAAGTCGATCTTCGCCTTGGCGCCAGGGGCATTGGCGGGCCAGCCTTTCCAGAGCTGGGCGGCGCGCGCGATCCGCGCTTTCTCCGGATCGTCCGAATCCAAAACGATGCTATCTTCCACGGCCGTCAGCCTGACGGCGATCCCGTCGAGTTCGCCGGCCATGGCGAGCAGGCTGTCCTTCAGCTTGGGCGCGACGGCGGCTTTCCCGGCATTCCGTTCCAGAATGGCTTTCACTTCGCGCAAAAGGGCGCTGGGAAGCAGCATCCAAAGCCCCGCAAATCTCAAGAGATCGAGCGTTATGGTCGTGGTGTTGTTGTAATATCGATTAAGACAAATCGAAGTCGCGTGTCAACTTTTGGTTGTCTTCGCGGGGCTCTGCATTGATGTGTTGCGGCCGAAGTTCACGGCCGCGCTGTCCTGGCCGGCCTCGATGATGCCTTTGCGGATGGCGCGGGTGCGGGTGAAGAGCCTGAACAGCGCATCGCCGTCGCCCCAGCGGATCTGGCGCTGCAAGGCGCTCAAATCCTCGCTGAAGCGGCCGAGCACTTCGAGCACCGCTTCGCGGTTGTTGAGGAAGACGTCGCGCCACATGGTCGGATCGGACGCGGCGATGCGGGTGAAGTCGCGAAAGCCGCCGGCGGAATATTTGATCACCTCGCCTTCGGTGACGCTGCGCAGATCGTCGGCCGTGCCCACGATGTTGTAGGCGATGAGATGCGGCACATGGCTGGTCACGGCCAGCACCAGATCGTGATGCTTGGCGTCCATCACATCGACCTTGCTGCCGAGCTTTTCCCAGAACTTGCGCAGCGTCCGGATCGCGCGCTTGTCGGCACCTTGCGGGGGCGTGAGGATGCACCAGCGGCCGTCGAACAATTCGGCGAAACCGGCATCGGGGCCCGAGCGCTCGGTGCCGGCGATCGGATGGGCCGGTATGAAATGCACCGTCTTGGGCATATGCGGCCCGACATCGGCCAGGACCGAGCCCTTGACCGAGCCGACATCGCTGACGATGGCGCCGGGCTTCAGATGCGGCCCGAAAACCCTGGCCAGCGCGCCATAGGCGCCGACCGGCGTGGCGAGAAGGACGAGATCGGCGCCCTTCGCGGCTGCGGCGGCGCTGACGGCATAGCTGTCGGCGAGTTTCAGCCGCCGGGCGGCGGCGAGCACCTTTTTGCGGTCGAAGGCGGCGATGTGGCCGGCAAGACCGGCCCGGCGGACGGCGCGCGCCACCGAGGAGCCGAGCAGGCCGAAGCCCAGGATCGCGATGCGGCCGAAGGGCGGCGTCTTCATCGGCGCGCGAAATCGGCCAGGGCGGCGACGACGGCGCGGTTGGCCTCTTCCGGTCCGATCGTCAGGCGCAGGCAATCGGGCAGGCCATAGCCGGTCACGCCGCGAAGGATCACGCCGCGCTTGCAGAGGAATTCGTCGGCATCCTGCGCCGTGCGGCCCTTCTCGGCGCCGAAATGGATGAGGACGAAATTGCCGACGCTGTCATCGACGCGAAGGCCGAGCCGGCGGATCTCGTCGGCGAGCCAGGCGCGCCATTTTTCGTTGTGCGCGAAACTGGCCTCGACATGGGCGCGATCGAACAGGGCCGCCGCCGCCGCCTTCTGCGCCGGCACCGAGACGTTGAACGGGCCGCGGATGCGGTTGAGGATGCCGGCGATGTCGGCGGGGCAATAGGCCCAGCCGACGCGCAAGCCGGCGAGGCCGTAGATCTTCGAGAAGGTCCGCGTCATCACCACATTCGGGAAGGTCGAGACCAGCTCGATGCCGGCCTCGTAGTCGTTGCGCCGGACATATTCGGCATAGGCGGCATCGACGATCAGCAGCGTGTCGGCGGACAGGCCCGCATGCAGCCGGCGCACCTCGTCATGGGCAAGATAGGTGCCGGTCGGATTGTTGGGATTGGCGAGATAGACGAGGCGGGTGCGGGGCGTCACCGCCGCCAGCATGGCATCGACATCGACGCGCAGATTCCTCTCCTTCACCACCACGGGCACGGCGCTGTTGGCGAGGGCGGCGATCCTGTAGACGAGGAAGGCGTGCTCGCTGAACAGCACCTCGTCGCCGGGGCGCAGATAGGCCGCGGCCAGCATGGTCAAAAGCTCGTCCGAGCCGTTGCCGCAGACGATGCGGTTCGCGTCCAGGCCGTAATGCCCGGCGATCGCGTCGCGCAGGATCTTGGCGCTGCCTTCGGGATAGAGGTCGAGGCCATGCGCCACGGATTGGAAGGCTTCGACCGCCTTCGGGCTGGCGCCCAGCGCGGATTCGTTGGACGACAGCTTGTAGGTCTTCGCGACGCCATCGATATGCGAGCGGCCGCCGACATAGGGCGCGATGTCGAGAATGCCGGGGCGAGGCGTGAGCGTCATGGCGCAGGCGCTCCATTGAGCGGATTGGCATAGCAGCCGACGGAGACGATGCGCAGAATGGCCTCGTCGCCCTGCTCGCGCAACGCGCCGAGCCGGGCATCGCCGTCGGGCACGAAGCCGGCGGCTTCGAGCAGGTGATAGCGCGTCGCGCTCTTGCTCGCGTCGCGGCTGACCGCCAGCAGCTTGGCGTCCAGGCCGCCCTGCTTGAGAAGCGTCTGCAGCTTGGTGAGGCTGAGGGTCTCGCCGGCTTCGAGCAGAAGCAGCGTGGTGTCGTCGCCGCTGGGCACCGGTTCGAGCGCCCCGATGACATAGGCATCCGCCTGTTTGGCGCCGATCGAAGGCAGCGTCGCGACGATGCGCGGCCCGACCTGGCCGCATGGCGTCAGCTGCGCCCACCAGGCGCGCGCATTCTCGTCGCTCTCCGGCGGCGGCAGCACGCCGAAGGCGGCGGTATCGCCGCTGCATTCGTGCACGATCGCGCTGGCCGACAGATGGCTCCGCATCGGCGCCAGCGAACCGAAATAATCGCGCGCCAGATCGCGAAACTGCCCGGCGCGGTCGGCCGAATAGACGTGCACGGCAGGACCGGGCGCGCCCGAC
>DASWOE010000333.1:0-14397 GCA_036398875.1 Rhizomicrobium sp. | reverse complement strand
AACTGGCGGGCGAGATCATGGCGCTGTCGCCGATGTCGGTCCGCGCCTCCAAACAGGCGGTCTATCGCGGACTGGACGAGCCTTCGATCGCGCAGGCACTCAAGAACCAGAACAGCTATCCGGCCGTCGCCGCGATGTTCGCGAGCGAGGATCTGCGCGAGGGTCCGCGCGCGTTCGCCGAGAAGCGGCCGCCGCAATGGAAGGGGCGGTGACGCGGAAAACCCCGCGCCGTCCGCGGCACGGGGTTCGAAACGCGGTCCGTCAGCTCACATATTGCCATTCGCCGTGGCGCCGGCACACCGTGCCGTTGCGCTCGAAGCGCTCGCCGTGATGCCAGACCACCTGCGTGAAGTCCTTGCACAGCCGGCGGCCGCGGCGGTATTCGTCGTTCACCACGACGTAGCCGTGATTGCCGTGCCGACCGGTCCATTCGTAGCGCTCGCCGACATCGCCGTCGAAGGCGCTTTCATAGGCGCGGCCGGCATAGTCGCGGTCTTCGCAGTCGATGTCGCGGCTGATGGCGTTGCCGGCGAAGCCGCCGAACAGGGCGCCGCCCGCGATCGCAAGGCCGTTGCCGTGGCTGGCGAAGCCGCCGATCAGGCCGCCGCCGATCGCGCCCAGCACCGTTCCGGCGGTGTGGTCGCTGTGGCAGTCGTCGGCCAGGGCGCTTGCGGTCCCGGCCAGCAGCGCCAGCATGGCGGTGGCCGCGATCAATCCCGAATTCTTCAACATGTCCTTTTCTCCTCTCGTGCCGAATGGACCGGGCGGGGCCGGGCAATCCGGATATATTCGCAAAACTTGCTTGCCCGGCATGAACCCAGACTGAACAAAATGGGGCAGAATCGAGCCAATATGGGCCGTACCGTGGGAAAACCATTCGCAAGCCGATCCGTTCCCCGACGGCGAAGGCAGCGCGGGAGCGCCGATTGTTCGCAACGCAAAAATTAGGGCATGCCGGTCTCGCCCTGCTGCTGGGCGCCGTCCTCTGCCTTTCGGGATGCGGCAAGCCGGCCGAGAAAAGCGGTCCGCATCGGCCGGGGATTTCGCTCGGCGGCGAAGCCGTTCCGCTGGGCCGGCTGCCGCGCGTCGCGATTCCGGAACGCTACCGGATCGCCCTGCGCATCGATCCCAGGGCCGACCGCTTCACGGGCCATGTCGAGATCGATGTCGAATTCGCCAAGCCCCGGCGCGCGCTGTTCCTGCATGGCCTGGGCTTGAGCGTGTCGGGCGTATCGGTGCGCCTGAAATCCGGCCAGACATTCGCGGCGCATTACGACCAGGTCGATCCGTCGGGCGTGGCGCGGCTGATCTTCGTCGATCGGGTCCCGGCCGGCGAGGCGACGCTGATCTTCGACTATGACGCGCCGTACAACCGCTCGCTCCAAGGCCTCTACAAGGTCGCGGGCCGCGGCGATTCCTATGCCTTCACGCAATTCGAATCGGCGGATGCGCGCCGCGCTTTTCCGTCCTTCGACGAGCCCGGCTTCAAGACGCCGTTCGACATCACGGTGATCGTGCCGCGCGGGATGAAGGTCGTCGGCAACACGCCGATCGTCGCGGCGGCGCCGGCGGCGCACGGCATGGTCGATACGGTGCTGGAGACGACCAGGCCGCTGCCGACCTATCTCGTCGCGCTGGCGGTCGGCCCGCTGGACGTCGTCGATGCCGGCTGGGTGCCGCCGAACAAATACCGCGCGCGGCCGCTGCATATCCGCGGCATCGCGGCGCGCGGCGAAGGCGGCCGCATGGGCTATGCGCTGTCGCTGACGCCCAGGATCGTCGCCGCGCTCGAGAGCTATTTCGGCATCGGCTTTCCGTTCCGCAAGCTCGACATCCTCGCCGTGCCCGACTTCGCCGCCGGCGCGATGGAGAACGCCGGCGCCATCACCTTCCGCGAGCGCTTTGTGCTGCTCGATCGCGACGCCTCGCTCGATCAGAAGCGCGCCTCGCTGAGCGTGCAGGCGCACGAGATCTCGCATCAATGGTTCGGCGATCTGGTCACCCCGGCATGGTGGGACGATGTGTGGCTCAACGAATCCTTTGCCGACTGGATGGAGAACAAGGCCGCCGCGGCGGTGTTGCCCGAAATGGAGTTCGACAGCGATACGCTGCGCGGCGGCATCGATGCCATGGGCAGCGACGAATTGCCTTCGGCGCATGCGATCCACAGTCCCATCGCCGATCTCGACGATCTCGACACCGCCTTCGACGACATCACCTATGACAAGGGCGCCGCGGTGCTGCGCATGTTCGAGACCTATGTCGGGCCGGACGATTGGCAGCGCGGCATCCACGCCTATCTCGTCAAATTCGCGGGCGGCAACGCGACGGCGCACGATTTCATCGCGACCATCGCGCTTACCACCGGGCATGCGGAGATCGTGCCGGCCTTCGGCAATTTCATCGATCAGCCCGGCGTGCCTTTCCTGCGCATCGCCCGCAGCTGCGCGCCGCCGGGCCTGAACCTCGCACAGAGCGCCTATGCGCCGTTCGGCTTCGCGCCGCCGCCGCGCCGCTGGAGCGTTCCGGTCTGCGCGATGGACGGCACGAGCCGCGTGTGCCGGATGAGCGGTGCCGCCGCCTTCACGCTGCCGCTGGCGACCCCGTGTCCGGCGCTGCCGCTGCCCAACGCGAATGGCGGCGGCTATTACCGCTTCGGGCTGGACGCCGCCGGCTGGAAGCAGGAAATCGCCGGCGCCGCCAAGCTGGATTCGGCCGGCCAGATCACGCTCCTGGCGAATGTCTTCGCCGGGCTTCGCGCCGGCCGCGCCCGTCCGGCCGACCTGTTCGACCTCGTTCGCGCAATCGCGCCCACCGCGCGCTGGGATGTTCTGGACAGCCTGGCCCGGCAATTGCCGTTGCTGCGCCAGAGCCTGGCGCCGGCCGACCTGCCGGCCTATGGCACGGTCCTCGCGGCCGATTTCCTGCCGCGCTTCAAGGCGGTCGGCGTCAAGGCCAAGCGGGCCGAGACGCCGTCCGACGCCTTCCTGCGCCGCGCCCTGGCGACGCTGCTGGTCACGGAAGCGCACAATGCGGCGGCCACCGCGATGCTGGCCGGTCCGATCCTGTCCTCCGCGCAGCCGGGTGCGGGCAAATGGCAGGACCTCGCTTACGAGGTGCGGAACCAGGCGCTCCGGGCGACGCTGCGCAGCGATCCCGGCTTTGCCGAGACGCTGCTCGGCATCTACCGATCGACCGACGCGGAAGCCCTGCGGCGCGATATCGTCTACGCCTTTGCCGGCAGCGACGATCCCGCCGTGGTGGGAAAGCTTCTGGCGCTCGTGCCCAGCCAGATGCGCATCGGCGAACTTTTCTTTCTGCTCCAATTCATGGCGGACGAGCCGGTGGCGCGCAGGACGCTCTGGACCTATGTCGGCGCGCATTATGACGAATTCGCGAAGAGGCTGTCCCCGCAGGGCACCGGACCGCTGGCGGAGATTCTGCGCGGCGCCTGCGATGCATCCTCGCGCGCCGACGCCGACGCGTTCCTGCACAAATATATCGGTCAGGCGCTCGGCGCGGCGAAACGGACCCAGCAGACGCAGGAACACATCCGCCGCTGCATGGCGCTGCGCCAGAACGCCGGCCCCGCGATCTCGGCGGCGCTCGCCGCGGCGGCGCGCTGAGGCGCCATCCGGACGCTGCCGGGCGGCCCGGTCAGTCGCGGAAGTGCCAGTTTCCGTCGCGCTGGTAGCAGGCGGTTCCGTTATGGCGATATTCCTCGCCATGGCGATAGGTGACGGCGGTGAATTCGCGGCAACGCTGCCCGTCGTCGCTGAATTCGCGGGTCGGCGTGAAATAGCCATAGGCCTCGCCATGGCGCCACTCATAGCGCTGCCCGATGTCGCCGTTCAGGCCGACGGCGTATTGGTCAAAGGCGTAGCGCTGGTCGTCGCAATCGATGTCGTGCGACAACGCATTGCCCAGCAACCCGCCCAGGAAGATGCCGCCGATGATCGCGGCGGGATTGCCGCGGCTGGCCGCGCCGCCGATCAGGCCGCCGCCGGCGGCGCCGAACACGGTGCCGGCCGCGGTGCCGTTGCGGCATTGGCGCTCATAGTCGCCCTCGCGATAGCTGTCCTCGCGATAGCCGCCGGGACCGTCGTCGCGGTCATAGCGCGCGCCGGGCGGAGGGCCCGGCGGGGGCGGGGGCGGCCCGGAATCGTCTTCGTCGGTCTCGAACTGCTGGCCCGGCGGGAAATGGCGATAATGGCCGTCGCGGTCGTAATAGCCCTGGTGATCGTCGGGATTGTAATAGCCGCGCGTATCGGGCGGCGGGTCGGGCATCTGCGCATAGGCGGCGCCGGTCCCTATGGCGATGGTCGCGGCGCAAGCCAGCAGGGCAAATTTGTTTCGCATGCGGTTCTCCCAAGCAGGGCCGCCCCCGCCGGAAGGATACGCCGCTTCCGCACTATCGTTCCAGTTTTCGGGCGCGGACCTGCAGCACGCCCGGGGTCATGACGAAAGCGTCAGGATCGGCTTCGGTGCGATCCAGCAACTGGCGGATCGCCTCGGCTTCTTCGGCGGTCATGTCGCCGCCTTGCTCGAGCGTGGGAAGAAATTCGCGCGCGAACCCCATCGGCCAGCGCGAGGCAATATCGTTCATCTTGGCCGCGAAGACCACCGGCCGCACCGCTTCGATCGCAAGCCCTGCCCGCGCGAACAGCGCGGGCAGGGCGAGCGCGATGTCGGGTTCGCCGCCGCTCGCCCGCCAGCGCGCGATGATCCTGGCGACATAGTCCTCGAACGCCGCCTGGCGCGGCGCGAGATGCCAGGACCCATAGTCGTAATATTCCTGCACCAGCAGCGCGCCGCCCGGCCGGACCGCCGTCGTCATCGCGCGCGCGATGCGCAGCGGATCGGCGGCGAACGCCAGCACCCAGCGGCACCATAGAAGATCGGCGGACAGGCTCGCCCAATCGAAGCTTGCCAGGTCGGCCTCGACGATCTCGATATTGCGAAGGCCGCGTGCGTGCGCCCGCGTTTCGAGCGCGTCGAGGAAGCGGCGCGAGCGCTCCAGCGCGATCACCTTGCCTGCCGGTCCGACGATCTCCGCCAGCTCGAGCGCGGCGTGACCCGGTCCGCAGCCGGCATCGATCACCGTCATGCGTTCGGCCAGGCCGCCCCGGCGCCAGAACTCCAGCACGCTCGGCCGCCATACGCGATGCTGCACGCCGAGGCGCTCGATCTCGGCGTCGTGCGTGCCGATGACGTAACTGCGTTCTTCGCTCATGGACGGTGGATAGGACAGGGCCGGCCCGCGCCGCGACCCGAAACTTGCGCTTCAGGAGCCGAACACGACCGCGTGCATGATGCGGCCGGGAACCAGCGTGAAGCCGCCGGCGATCAGCATGCCGCCGATGTAAAGCACGATCATCGACCGCTTGTGCATCGCGATGTTGTGGGTCCAGGCGCCGCGCAGCGCGCCGACGACGGCGAACAGGGTGAGCGGCACGAGCAGATGGATCGGGCTCAATCCCCAGAGCGGGCTGTCGGGCATGAGCTGATGCACGAACAGGGTCGTGATCGCCGTGACGCTCATCAGGACCAGATAGAGATAGCCCAGCGCCCGATGCGCGGCAGAGCCCTTGCGGCTCACGAAAATCTGGAACGTGCCGATGACGAAAGCCGGCACGACCGTCGCGACGTGGATCTGCACCGCCAGCGGCGCGTGCAGCAATGGGTCCAGATGCACGGCAGCCCCTTTCTATTTACGTCGTAAGTGTAATTGGGACGCCCGACCGCGCTCGTCAAGGGCGCGGGGCCGGATCGGCCTCACTCGGCTTGATGCGCCTGAAGTGGCGGGTACCAGGGCTTGACCGTCGCGGTCAGCAGGCCCGATTTCACCGCTGGATCGTTTTGCGCAAAGGCGTCGATCTCTTCGAGCTTGGCGCCGGGGACGAAAATCATCATGCCGCCGGAATTGTCGAGAAACGGGCCGCCCAGGCTGAGCTTGCCGTCGGCGAGGGCCTTTCCGTAATAGGCGACGTGGTCGGCGATGCCGGGCTGGTCGCGGAACGCGACGCCCGTTTTCCAGTTCGGCCCGGCCGTATGAAAGACCACGACCCGCATTTCGGGCGGCGCGTCGGCGGCGAAAGCGGGCAAGGCGCCCAGCATGACGGCTGCGATCAGTCCGGCCAGCCAGGGCATCTCAATAGGTCCGCGCCTTGGGCGGGATGTATTCGACCTCGTTGGTCAGCGTGTAGGTGTGCACCGGGCGATAGTCGAGCCGCGCGATGCCCGTCGCCGGATCGAGCCAGGACAGGGTGTGCTTCATCCAGTTCGCGTCGTCGCGATTGGGGAAGTCCTCGCGCGCATGGGCGCCGCGGCTTTCGTGGCGCACCACGGCGCCTTCCAGCGCCACGACGGCCTGCTGGATCAGGTTCTCGAACTCCAGCGTCTCGACCAGGTCGGTGTTCCACACCAGCGAGCGGTCGGCGACGCGGATGTCCTTCAGCCGGGCGTAGATCGCATCGATGTTCTTCTGCCCCGCCTTGAGCGTATCGCCGGTGCGGAACACGGCGGCGTCTTCCTGCATCGCCTTCTGCATGGCCAGGCGCAGATCGGCGGTCGGCGTGCCGCCCTTGGCGTTGCGATATTTGTCGAGCCGCGCGATCGCTTCGTCGCCCGCGCCCTTGGGCAAATCGTGATGCCCCGAAATGCCTTTCAGCGATTCCGCCGCATGCATGCCGGCGGCCTTGCCGAACACGACGAGGTCGATCAGCGAGTTGGAGCCGAGCCGGTTGGCGCCGTGCACCGACACGCAGGCGGCTTCGCCCACCGCCATCAGGCCCTGGACCGGCGTGTCGGGATTGCCGTTCTTCAGCGTCACCGCATCGCCGGTGTAATGGCAGGGAATGCCGCCCATGTTGTAGTGCACGGTCGGCAGAACGGGGATCGGCTCCTTGGTCACATCGACGCCGGCGAAGATGCGCGCGCTCTCGGCGATGCCGGGCAGGCGCTCGTGTATGATTTTCGGATCGAGATGGGAGAGGTGCAGGTAGATGTGGTCCTTCAGCGGACCCACGCCGCGCCCTTCGCGGATCTCGATCGTCATGGCGCGGCTCACCACGTCGCGGCTGGCGAGGTCCTTGGCGTTGGGTGCGTAGCGCTCCATGAAGCGCTCGCCCTGGCTGTTGGTGAGATAGCCGCCTTCGCCGCGCACGCCCTCGGTGATCAGCGTGCCGACGCCGTAGATGCCGGTGGGATGGAACTGGATGAACTCCATGTCCTGGAGCGGCAGGCCGGCGCGCAGCACCATGGCGTTGCCGTCGCCGGTCTGGGTGTGCGCCCCGGTGCACGAGAAGTAGATGCGGCCATAGCCGCCGGTCGCCAGGATCACCTTGTGGGCGCGGAAGCGGTGCAGCGTGCCGTCGTCGAGGTTCCAGGCCATCAGGCCGACCACGGCGTCGCCGTCCTTGATCAGGTCGAGCGCGAAATACTCGATGAAGAAGTTCACCTCGTGCTTCACGCACTGGCCGTAGAGCGTGTGGAGCATGGCGTGGCCGGTGCGGTCGGCGGCGGCGCAGGTGCGCTGGGCGATGCCCTTGCCGTAGTTCGACGTCATGCCGCCGAAGGCGCGCTGATAGATCCGGCCGTCCTCGGTGCGCGAGAACGGCACGCCGAAATGTTCGAGTTCGTAGACCGCTTCGGGCGCGTTGCGGCAGAGATATTCGATGGCGTCCTGGTCGCCCAGCCAGTCCGATCCCTTGACGGTGTCGTACATGTGCCAGCGCCAGTCGTCCTCGCCCATATTGCCGAGCGCGGCCGCGACGCCGCCCTGGGCCGCCACCGTGTGGCTGCGGGTGGGGAAGACCTTGGTGACGCAGGCGGTCTTGAGGCCCAGCCGGGCGCATTCCAGCGTGGCGCGCAGGCCGGCGCCGCCGGCGCCCACGACGACGACGTCGAATGTGTGATCGACGATGGTGTATCCGGCGGTCATGTGATCGGTCCAGCGATGCGCAGCAGCGCGTAAAGCGAGGCGGCGATGACGGCAAGCGAGAACGCCCGCACCGACAGCATCAGGAACAGCTTCTGCCAGCTGACATAGATGTAGTCGTCGATGACGACCTGCATGCCCAGCGCCATGTGATAGACGGCGATGACGACGAACGCCGCCATCAGGATCGCGTTCAAGGGTTGCGCGAGGAAGGCAAGCGTCGCCGCCTCATGCGCGCCGACCAAGCCCAGCATCGATACGGCGAACCAGATCGCCAGCGGGATCAGCGCCGCGGCGGTGACGCGCTGGCGCCAGAAATGCGTCACACCCGAATGCGAAGAGCCGAGGCCTTCGACCTTGTGCAGCGGAGTCTGGAGGCTCATTGGTAGTAGCCCCCATGGCCGGCATAGGCGAGGGCGAAGACCAGCGCGGCCAGCGCGATCGATCCGACGACCACCAGCCAGCTGTTGTTGCGCGCCGCGTCCTTCGTGAAGCCATAGCCCATGTCCCAGGCCAGATGGCGCACGCCGTTGAGCAGGTGGAAGGCGAGCGACCAGGCGATCAGGAAGAGGATCACCTCGCCCAGCGGCGTGCCGGCCAGGGCGTTGAACTCGGCAAAGGCGTCGGGGCCGCTCGACACCGCGACCAGCCACCAGGCGAGCAGGACGGTGCCGGCCGCCAGCCCCATGCCGGTGACGCGATGGGTGATCGATGTCGCCATCGTGACCGGCCAGTGATAGATCGTCACGAAAGGGGAGAGCGGGCGCGGGCGCCGCGGCCTCTGCGGGGATTCCGCCATGAATTTCCTCGAAAAAGGGGCAATGCGAAGCGGGCGGAGTGTAGGCGGGGGGCCCCCCTTGTCAACCTTGCTGCAGGGGCGAATCGGTCGGGGTGCCGACCGCTCTCCAGGCCTTGTTTCGGCTGTCTATTTTGTCACTTTGCACTGCAACATAATTGCGGCATTGTGAGCATCGAAGTGGGGGCGTCTGCCGCACAATGAGCGAGGTCGGGAGCACGGCGACGGGGCTGCGCCCGTTTCGGATTGCGCTTCCGGCTGCGCCGATTTGCGATCCGCTCTGCGAACTGGCGGGCACCGCGTTTCTCGGCCTGTCGCTTCTGTCGGTCGCGGTCTGGAACGGCTTTCCGATCATCTTCTACGACACCGGCGCCTACATGCTGCAGGGCCTGGGCCATCTCTTCATCGCCGAGCGCTCGCCGGTCTATTCCGGATTTCTCGCGCTGACGGGCGGCGCGATCAGCCTGTGGCTGGTCGCCGCCGCGCAATGCCTCATCACGGCTTTCGCGATGACGCAGTTTGCCCGCGCGATCCGCCCGCAAATGTCGCTGTGGTCGCTGCTCGCGCTCGGCGCCGTGCTGTGCCTGGCGACCGGGCTTCCCTGGTATGCCGGACAGATCGAGCCCGATTGCTTCGTCGCGGTCGTGGCGCTCGCCTTCTATGTCCTGGCGTTTCACGACGCGGACCTCGGGACGGCGCGGCGGGTCCTGCTCTTCCTGGTGGCGGCGATCGCGATCGCATGCCATTCCTCGCATGTCGCGCTGGCCGCGGGCCTGCTCGTCGCACTGGCCGCGATGCGGCTGGCGCCCAAGGCCTGGATCGAGGCCAACGGCCTGCCGCGGCCGCGTATCGCCTTCGCGGCGGCGAGCGTCGTGCTGGCGCTGGCGACGATCTACGCCGCCAACTATGCCTTCACCCGACAGGTCTTCTTCAGCCGCTCCGGCGCGATCTTCCTGGAGGCGCGATTGATGGAGGACGGGCTCATCGCCCCGGTGCTCGACCGCGATTGTCCGGCGGCGCATTACGCGATCTGTCCCTACAAGGACCGCCTGCCGTCGCGCGCCGACACCTGGCTGTGGACGCCGAGCCAAAGCCCCTTCCGCAAGCTCGGCGGCTTCGAGAAGCGTCTGCCGGAATCCGCGCATCTGGTGCGCGAAAGCCTGCTGCGCTATCCGCTGGAAAACGCCATCGTCGCCCTCCAGGACGCGATGCTGCAATTCTTCTGGTTCCAGACCGGCGACGGCATCGTGCCGCAGGAATGGGTGCTCAACAAGGAATTCAAGATCGCGATTCCGCAGCAGCTGTCGGCCTATGACCGGGCCTATCAGCAGGAAGGCGCGATCTGGTTCCTGCCGATCAATCTCGTGCATGTGCCGGTGGCGGTCCTGTCGCTGGCGGCGCTCATCTATCTTTTACGGCGTTCCGTCACGGCCCGTGACTGGCGCGGCAGCCTGCTGCCCGCCTTCGTGCTCGTGGCCTTGATCGGCAATGCCGCCGTGTGCGGCGCCTTTTCCGGACCGCATGGCCGCTACCAGTCGCGCATCATGTGGCTGCCGACCTTCGCGGTGGCGCTGGTCGCGTGGAGCGACATCGAGCGCGGGCTGGCGCGCCGCCTGCGCCCCAAATCGGACGCGATATAAGCGCCGCGCCGCCTTGCGGCTCCCTGTCGAATCCGTCACTTAATGGCTGCCATGGCCAGCAAAATCCGCATCGCGCCCTCGATCCTGTCGGCCGATTTCGCGCGCCTGGGCGCGGAAATCGAGGCGGTGGAGGCGGCCGGCGCCGATCTCATCCATGTGGATGTCATGGACGGCCATTATGTTCCCAACATCACGATCGGTCCGATGGTGGTGAAGGCGATCAAGCCGCACGCCAGGATGCCGCTCGACGTGCATCTGATGATCTCTCCGGTGGATTCCTTCGTGCAGGCTTTCGCCGATGCGGGCGCGGACGGCATCACCGTCCATCCCGAGGCGGGCCCGCACATCCATCGCACGCTGCAGCTCATCCGCGCGCTCGGCAAGAAGCCGGGCGTGGTGCTCAATCCCGGCACGGCGGTCGAGGCCCTCGACTATGTCCTCGACCTCGTCGATCTGGTGCTGGTGATGAGCGTCAATCCGGGCTTCGGCGGGCAGAGCTTCATCCACAGCCAGCTCGGGAAGATCGAGGCCATTGCCACGCGCATCGCCAAATCCGGCCGCGCCGTCGATCTGGAGGTGGACGGCGGCATCAATCCCGACACCGCCCGGCAGGCGATTTCGGCCGGCGCCAATATTCTGGTCGCCGGCACGGCCGTGTTCGGCGGCGGGGCAGGGCGCTACGCGGCGAACATCGCCGCCTTGCGCGGCTGATGCCGTGGCCGAGGCGAAGGTCAGCGCGCTGCCGCTCGGATTGCTGCCGCAAGTGCTGCGCATGGCGCTGTGGCAGGCGATGCGGCCGATCCGGATCTGGTATCGCCGCACCTGGTTCTATCGCCGCTTCCTGAAAGGACCGCTGTCCGACCGCATCCTGTTTCATCCCTACGACGCGCTGCCGCGCCGGCTGGAGGATGCCGACGCGCTGCTGCGCGGACGTTTCCGCTTCGCCGGCGAAACGGTCGAGGTGAAGGACGGGTCGGTGTTCGACAAGCCGCCGCCCTCGGAGGAATGGGCCCGCGCGCTGCACGGTTTCGCCTGGCTGCCGCCGCTGGCGCTGGCCGGCGGCGACGCCGCGCGCACGCTGGCGACCAATCTGTTCACCCAATGGCTGAAGCGGCATTCGCGCTATTCCGAGCCGGCCTGGTCGCCCGACGTGATCGCGCGGCGGCTGGTGCACATCTTCGCGCATGGCCGGCTGGTGATCGCCAATTCGGACCTGCTGTGGCGCTCGAAAGTGTTCGTTTCGCTGCGCGAGCAATCGCGCATGCTGGCGCGCATCGCCGGCGAGGCGCCGGACGGCATAAGCCGCTTCGAGACGGCCGCGGCCTTTGCGCTCAGCGGCGCCTGCCTGGGCGACAGCCAGCGCCGGCTGGAGGAGGGCCTCAAATGCCTGGAGGGCGAGATCGCGCGGCAGATCCTTCCCGATGGCGGGCATATCAGCCGTTCGCCCGAGGAGCTGGTCCATTGCTACCGCCTCGTCATGATGGTGATGGACGCGCTGGGCGCCGGCGGCCTCGACGTGCCGCATCCGATCCGCAGCGCCCATGACCGCATCGCGCCGGCGATCCGTTTCTTCCGCCATGGCGACGGCGCGCTCGCGCTGTTCAACGGCGGCACGGAGGGCGATTCGCGCACCGTCGCCGGCCTGCTGGCGCGCGACGAGGTGCACGGCCAGCCCTTCGCCTTCGCGCGCCACTCCGGCTATCAGCGGCTGACGGCCGCCAAGACGCTGCTGATCCTCGATTGCGGCGGCGTGCCGGAGGGCGCCTTCTCGGTCGATGCGCATGCCGGCTGCCTGGCCTTCGAGATGTCGAACGGCAGCCAGCGCATCGTGGTCAATTGCGGCGCCGCCGGCCTGTCGCAGCCCAAATGGGAGAGCGCGCTGCGCGCCACCGCGGCGCACTCCACGGTGGTGCTGGGCGACGCTTCGATGGCGCCGATCCTGCCGCCCGGACCGGCGCGCCGCCTTTTGGGGCCGCGCATGCTGAAAGGCCCGGTCGAGATCGAGACCCGCCGCGTGGAGACGACCCATGGCTGGTGCGTCGAGGCCAACCATGACGGCTATCTGCGCGCCTTCGGCATCCGCCATGAGCGGCAAATGACGCTGTCGCCGCAGGGAACGGTTCTCACCGGCGCCGACCGCCTGCTGCCGCGCGCCGAGAAGGCCAAGGCGGAAATCGCCTTCGCCATCCGCTTTCACATTCATCCCGAGGTGCGCGTCTCGACCATCCAGGGCGGGGGCGTGCTGCTCAAGCTGGCCAATGGCGAAGGCTGGCGCTTCCGCTCGGGCACGCCGGCCGCCATCGAGGAAAGCGTGTATCTCGGCAGCGACCAGATCCGCCGCACCGAGCAGATCGTGCTGAGCGGCGCGGTCAAGGACCAGCCGGTCGAGATCGCCTGGGTGTTCGAGCATATCGGGCCGTCATAGCGGCTTTCTTTTCCCCGCCACGGCCGCGCCGCGATTGCGCCATCATCGCAACCGAGGCTCCGCTCTCACGCCAACGGAGGGGTTCGATGGCATCCGAACCGGTCCAGCCGACATCGCCTTCACGCAGATTGCGCTCGCCCGCGGTCAAGTTTCTCATCATCGCGGCCCTCACCATCGCGATGGCGATTCCCTTGCTGCTGATCCAGTTCGCGCTGTCGGACCGCGAGTCCACCGCGGCCGGCGCGGCGCAGGACATCGCGAGCGGCTGGGGCGGTTCGCAGATCGTCGCCGGGCCCGTCCTGCTCGTGCCCTATACCGTGACGCGCGAACAGACGATCGACGGCAAGCTGGTCGATACCCAGTTCCGCCAGACCGCGGTGCTGTTGCCCGAGACGCTGAACGTCAAAGCCCAGGCGGACGAAGAAACGCGCTGGCGCGGGATCTACGCGGTGCCGGTCTATCGCGCGGCCATCGCGCTGCATGCCGGCTTCAGCAAGGCGTCGTTCGCGAACCTGTTTCCGCCCGACGCGCGGATCGCCTGGAACGAGGCGTCGATCTCGGTCCTGGTGTCGGATGCGCACGGCCTGGCCGACAATGTCGCGCTCACCGTCAACGGCCAGACGATTGCGTTCCAGCCGGGCGCGCTGATGACCGCGATCGGCAATCCGGTCGCGCCGGTCACCTCGGCGACGATGAACGGCATGCATGTGCCCGTGACGCTGGCCGCGCCGGCGGATCTGACTCTCGACACGACATTCACGCTGCGCGGCTCGCGCGAACTCAGCTTTGCGCCGCTCGGGCGGCGCACCACGGCCAGCATGACGTCGCAATGGCGCTCGCCGAGCTTCTTCGGCGCCTTCCTGCCGAACGAACGCAAGGTGACGAAGGACGGCTTCGCCGCCTCCTGGGTGGTGCCGTATCTGGCGCGCGGTTTCGGGCAGAGCTTCCAGACCACCGACGACGCGGCGCCGGTGCTGCTGACGCCGGCCTCGGGCGTCAAGTTCTACCAGCCGGTGGACCACTACCAGCTTGTGCAGCGCTCGCTGAAATACGCGATCCTGTTCATCGCGCTCGCCTTTCTCGTCTTCTTCGTGATCGAGACGGTGTCGCCGCGGCGCCTGCACGCCGTGCAATACGCCCTGGTCGGCGCGGCGCAGGCGCTGTTCTATCTGCTGCTGCTCTCCTTCTCCGAGCATATCGGCTTCGCCAACGCCTATCTCGTCGCGTCGGCCGCAACCGTCGGCCTGACGGCGCTCTATGCGATGAGCGCGCTGGCCGACAAGGCGCGCGCGGCCGTGCTGGGGATCATCCTCGCGCTGCTCTACGGCCTGCTATACGTGATCCTGAACGCGGAGGATTTCGCGCTGGTGATCGGCTCCAGCGTGCTGTTCGTGGCCCTTGCGGCGACGATGTACGTCACCCGCCGGATCGACTGGTATCGCGGTTCGGACGCCGATCCGGGCTGAGGGCCAAAGGCCACGTTGCCAGGGTGGGGCCGGCTTGCTACACCCCAGGCAGCGCAATTTCACAAGGTTTCCAATGGTTCAGCTTGCTTTGCCCAAGGGCTCCAAACCGACCCAGGGGAAGGTTTGGCCTG
>DASWOE010000332.1:0-10164 GCA_036398875.1 Rhizomicrobium sp. | reverse complement strand
GCCGTCGATCTTATCGACGCCGATCGTGTCGGCCAGGAACGGCGCCATGGCGATGCCGGTGAAGGTGAGCCTGTTGGCGACCAGCGGCACGGAGCCGCGCGCATCGACCGCCAGATCGGCCTGGCCGGTGCCGCCATAGAGCTGCATCGGTCCCAGATGCGCGGTCATGGCGCCGCCGGCGAGCGTGGCGAGGATGGTCGTCTTGCCGGTCTTCAGGTGCAGCACGGACAGGCTGTCGGTCGAAAGGGTGACGCGGCCGTCGAGCAGCTTCAGCAGATTGAGGTTGACCGGCGCGCGGCTCCAGCCGGACTGCATCGGAGCCGGGCCGGGAGCACGCGGCGCGGCGGGACCGGGTGGCCCGGCGGGGGCGCCGAGATAGGTGTTGAGATCAAGGCGATCGAAGGCGAGCGTTCCGGTCACGTCGGGAACGGCGCCGGCCAGATCGGCCGCCAATGTCCCATGGGCGGTCATGCCGTCGAGCCTGGCGGCGTCGAGACCGATCGACAGGCTGCGATCCTTGGCTTTGATCGTTGCCTTGACGTCGAGCGCGCCCAGGCCATGCCCGGCCGAGATCGCGTGGCCCAGCCACGCGGCGACCTCTTTGAGCGATCCGGTATGCAGCGATATCGCGCCGTCCACGGTGCCGTCGCGCGTGACCTGTCCGGAGAAGCCGGCGGTCACCAGATCGGACACGAGCGCGACATCGGCCTGCGTTCGGCGTCCGGCGAAAAGGCTTTGCACGGTCTTGAGCGTCAGCGTGTAGGCAAGCCGGCGGCCGCGGAACATGAAGGTGCCCTGCGCCCCGGCCGGCGCGTCGAGGCGGGTCACGGAGACGTTGGCGTCCAGCGCGTCGATGGCGCGATGGACGCCGAGCTTGTCGTTGTCATAGGAGAGCGCGCCGTCCTGGACGACGATGCCGGCAAGCACGGTGTTCGGCGGCGGTCCGATGCGCGCCGAGCCCCGCTCGGTGGAAATCAGCTTCCAATTGGCGCTTCCGTCGCGTGCGACTTCGAGCGCGATCGCCGGCTTGTCGAGCACGATCCGGTCCACCTCGAACCGGCCGTGCAGCAGCGGCAGGACCTTGACGGCGATCTGCATCTCATCGACCCGCAGCAGAGCGGCTGCGTGGCCCCAGGGCGCGTTGGCGAGCGTCACCGTGTGCGCCGCCAGTCCGAGGCTGGGGAAGAGCGTGAAATTCAGCGCGCCGCCGATCCGCAAGGCGCGGCCGGTCTGCTGGCTGACGCGCCGTTCGATCTCGGCGCGCAGCGTGGCGGTGGGCACGAGAAAAGGCACCGCGAGCGCCGCCAAGACGACGAGCACCGCCAACCCGGCGAGAGAACCCAGCAAAACCTTGCGATTCATGGTGGCGGCAGCATACCCCAAGGACGACCGCCCGGCCTATGCGGCGTGCGGCCCGACGCCTTGCTTTTGCGGGGGGCGGGACATATTTTCCCGCTCCTCGCGCCGCGACGTGCAGTTGTAGCTCAGTTGGTTAGAGCGCCGGATTGTGGATCCGGAGGTCGGTGGTTCGAGCCCACCCAACTGTACCAGTCCGACTACGCCCGGCTATGGGCCGAAGTTTGTCGTCACAGCGGTATCCGCCGATGTCTTGAGCGACGTCGTATTCAGGCGGAGATGTCTGGACGCGGCCCAGAACAGCAGGACGGGCAGAACGAACAAGATGGACGAAAGCGCGAGCGCCATGCGCAAGGCTTCCGGGCCAAGCCGATGCGTCAGCGCATCGCTCAGGATGCCGACGACCTGCGGCCCGAGGCCCAATCCGATGAGATTCACGGCGAACAGGACCAGCGCGGTCGCGGTCGCCCGCACGTTCAGCGGCACGAGGATCTGAATCGTCGAGAAGGCGGGCGCCACATAGCTGGAGGCGAGAAAATAGGTGAACCCATACAGCGCCAGCGCGACGACCGGCTGGTGTATGACGAAGGTCAGTGCCGCCGCGGGCAGGGCGATGAGCGCCGCGCAGGCCGGCAGCCACAGCGCCCAGCGCGCATCGCGCCTTGAAAGCCTGTCCGCGAAATAGCCTCCCAAAAATATCCCGAGGGCGCCGCCGATCCCCAGGATGGGCGCCAGGATGAGGGCGATGTTCGCCGGCAGGTAGCCGTAACTTCTGACGAAGAAGGACGGTATCCAGGTCGATAGGCCGACGCTGCAGAAGCTGAACGACGCGCAGGCGAACATCAGGAATCGGTAAGCCCGGATGTTCCACAGCACCGGGAGGCTGTGGATCAGGGGCGGAGGCGATTGCGGCGCGGGCAACAGTCCGTCCGACATGCCGCGCGACGGTTCGCGAACGGTCAGGAAGAAGACCGCCGCGAACAGAAGGCCCGGCGCGCCGGCGATCATGAAGGCGCCCCGCCACCCCACGTAACGCAGCGCGACGCTGCCGATGAGAAATCCCAACAGAAGTCCCAGCATCGGTCCGATGTTGGCGATCGCGAAGGCGGTCGCGCGCTTTTCCTTGGGGAAATAGTCGGCGAGGATCGACATCGCGGCGGGCGTGAAGCCGGCCTCGCCGATACCCACGCCGAACCTCGCCAGCAGAAGCTGCGCGGTATTCTGCACAAAACCGCACAGCGTCGTCATGAGGCTCCACACGGCAATGGAGAGGCTCATGATGATGCGGCGCGAACCCTTGTCGGTCTGCCGGGCGATCGGCAGGCCCAGGGTGGCGTAGAACAGGGCGAAAGCGAGGCCGGAAAGAAAGCCGAGCGCGCTGTCCGACAGATGCAGGTCGTTCTTTATCGGTTGCAGCAACACGCTCACGATCTGCCGATCGACGAAGTTGAGCGCGAAACCGATCAGGACGAGCGCCAGTATGTAGCCCCGGTAGGCGCGCGCGAGGCCCGGATCGGCGCCGCCCGGTTGTGCCGCGGCGGAAGTCGCATTCTCGGTATTCGCGTCCAAAGACTCTACCCGCCGGTTCTGCGACGGCATTGCGGCAGCGCGCCTGCCGCAATGCCCGATTGTTGCATCAGAAGTTCGTCGTCAGCCGGATTCCGTAAGTGAGCGGCTCCGCCGGCGAGCCCTGAAATCCCAATGTCGATGTCTTCATGTTGGTATAGTAATGCTCGTTCAGCAAGTTGTTGCTGAAGACGCGGATGCCCCACTTCGTGTCGGAGGAATTCCAGCCCAGCGACAGGCCGACGAGCTGATAGGACGGCTGGCGCAGCACCTTGTCGGGACTGAAGTTGAACCCGTCATTGTACGAATAGCTGAGGTCCGCGGCCAGCTCGCCCCACGAGACGGGATGGGTATAGGACAGCAGCGAGCTGAAGGTGAATTTCGGCGTATCGACGGTCGGAAAGCCGGTTGCGTTGATGGACGACAGGGTCGCGCCGCCGGTTGGTTTCAGGATGTAGGTCGGGGCGTTCGGGAACGAGGTGTAGGTTCCGTCCAAGATCGACAAGCCGCCCGATGCGTGAAGATTGTCGGCGAGGACGGCGTCGAAGTCCGCATCGATACCCTTGATCTCCGCGCGGGCCGCGTTGATGAGGATGGATGTTCCCGCAAGGATCTGCGCCAGTTGGATGTCGCGGTAGTCATAGTAGAACGCAGACACGTTGAGCCGGAGCCGGTGATCGAACAGTTCCGACTTCACCCCGATCTCATAGGCCTTGATGTTTTCCGGCCGCACGGGTTTGGCGCTGTAGACGATGGTGTTGAAGATGCCGCTCTTGAAGCCGGTGTTGAACGACGCATATCCCATGATGTCGTCGGTGAAGTGATGATCGAGCGAGAGGCGATAGGTGACGCGCTCGTAATGCGTCTTCTGAAAGATGGGAGCGGTCGTGCCGGCCAGCGTCGTGGTCGTGCCGGACACGTCCTTGTTGTCCCGCGTGAAGCGGACGCCCGCGGTCAGGTTGGTATCGTAAGGCAGGGGCGCCGTGGCCTGGCCGAAGGCCGAATACGAACCCGCCCCTTGCCGCGAGTCGATGATGGAGGTTGAGACCGCGCTCTTGTTGATCACCGGACGGAACGTCGTGGTGTCCCCGAAATAATATCCTCCGATGATCCAGGTGATCTTGCTGTCGGTCGGCGACAGCAACTGCAGCTCCTGCGTGAACGTCGCCTCCCGCTGCTGCGAGTTGATCTGGGCGATGGTCGGCGGCGTCGCGTCCTGGTCGTAGTTTTCGCGGACCGTGAGCAGGCGATAGGCGCTGATGCTCTTCAACTGTGCAAACGACAGATCCTGGTCGATGTTGAGCGAGACGCCGCCCTGCTGGGTTCTCGCGTCGTCGTTCGGCGAGCCGGCGGTATCGTAGAAACTGGTGAACGTCGTGACGTGGTCGGCCGCAATGGTTCCGGGAAGCGGGTGATAGCCCTGGCCCAGTTCGTTCCGCGCCTGACTATAGTCGATCGCAAGCGTGGCGCTGGTCTGGTCCGAAATGTTCCAGAGCAGCTTGCTGCGGACGGAAAGATTGTCCTGGCTGAACGCATCCTTCCCGGTCGTGAGGTTCTTGCCCCAGCCGTCGAGCTGGCTGTTGCCGTAGACGGCGAGATCGGCCGCGACGCCGTCCGCAAGGCCCGCCGTTCCGTAGAAGCTGCCTTCGATCGTGTTGTAGTTGCTGTACCCGACCATCGCCTGGCCGGAAGCGTCCTGCGACGGCGTGCGGGTGATGACGCGCACCACGCCGCCCGTGGCGTTGCGGCCATACAGCGTGCCCTGCGGCCCCTTCAGCACTTCGAGTCTGTCGATATTGTTCAGCGAGAAAAGCGTGCCCGACGGCGCCGCGATGTAAACGTCATCGACGTAGACCGCGACCGACCCTTCCTGGCCGGTCAGCGCGCTGGTCGTGCCGACGCCGCGGATGAAGGGCGTGCCGCCGGTCAGGTTCTGGGTGAATTCGAGCCCCGGAACCGCTGCGGCGATGCCGGCGACGTTGTCGATTCCGCTATGCGAAAGCGTGTCGGCGGAAAGCGCGGTGAGCGTCACCGGAACCGATTGCGCGTTTTCCAGTCGCCTGTCGGCGGTCACGACAACGGTCTCGACGGCGCTCGTGTCCGCCGCCGCCTCCTGCGCGCGCACGGCCTGTGCGCCGAGCACGAACGACGCGGATGCCAGCAAGAGGTGCAGCACCTTCCGCCCGCCGATTGCCTGCAGGTTAACGAATTTCCCCCGAACATACGCACTCATACCTGAATTCCCTTCCCTGGAAGTTGTCCGTAGCAGTGTTTTTGATCCTGCGCGTTCGACGATCGATCATTCCGATGCGGCAGGTATTGTGTGCGGCAGCAGCGCCGCCACGTTGCGTCAATCGTCCCGCAATGATTGATTGGTTAAGCATCCCCCCGTTTGCGGCGCCGTCGATGATTGTTCCGACGGCATTTCTTAGCGTCGATTAGGAGATCAGCGATGGCAGCGGTCAATATGTGGCTGCCTATCAATCAATCCATCGCGCAAATAGCGATTGCGCAGCGAGGCTCGCGGAGGATGGCGACTGAATCGCCGCGCCGCGAAGCCCGATGTCGGCGCATCGCCGATTGTTCGGTGTAGCCTCGGAAGTAATTACTTCCGCCGTCCTTGTTCGTCGCGGCGATGTGTTGAATGTTGCGCTCGCCGGTGCCGGAAAGATCGCGCCGGCGCAACGGCTGGGACAAGGATTCGATGGCGGACGAAATATCGGAAGACTGGTTGACGCGCGGCCGTGCGCTGTCGTCGGCGACGTTGCACGAGGCCGCGGGCCGTTTGGGCGCCTTGCCTTCCGCGCTCAAGCCCTTGTCGCCGCAAATGACCGTATGCGGACGGGCGTTTCCGGTCCTGTCGCCGGCGGGCGACAATCTTTGGCTCCATAGGGCGATCGAGGCGGCCGGCCCGGGCGACGTGATCGTCGCCGATGTGGGCGATGGCGACGAGTTCGGCTATTGGGGCGAGATCATGGCCGTCGCCGCGCGCCAGCGCGGCATCGAAGGATTGGTGATCACCGGCGGGGTTCGCGACAGCCAGCGCCTCGTCGCGATGGATTTCCCCGTGTTTTCCAGGACGATCTGCATCCGAGGAACGGGGAAGGATCCCGATGGCGCGGGTTCCCTGGGCGGACCGATCCGCATCGGCGATATCGACGTCCATGCCGGCGACTTCGTGTTCGGCGACGCCGACGGCGTTGTGATCCTGCCGAAGACGCTGGCTCCGGAGGTCATCGCGTTGTCGGAAGACCGCGACCGGCACGAAGCAGTTCTCATCGAGGCGCTGCGTGGCGGAAAGACGACGATGGAGATCTACAATCTTCCGCGTCTTCCGGCCGCCGGGCGGTCCAACGACAGGGCAGGTGCAATTTGAGCGGGACGCGTCGAAGCATCGAGGTTGCGGGCCTGAGCCATGGGAATCTGCCGATTCCGACCGCCTCGCGCGTCGGTCCGTTCATCGCGACGGGCGGCATTCGCGGCGTGGACCGCCGGTCCGGTGTCATGCCGCCGGACGTCGCGGATCAGGTCCGGCATATGTTCAGCAACCTGCAAGCCATCGTCGAAGCGGCGGGCGCCGACTGCGCCTCGATCCTCAAGCTCACGATCTGGATCAAGACGCAAGAGGCCAGGCCGCTCATCAACGAGGAGTGGGTCAAGATGTTCCCCGATCCGCATGCCCGCCCGGCCCGCCATATTCTGAACTACGAATTGGGCGGCGCCATGTTGGTGCAGTGCGAAGCGCTGGCAGTGGCCGCGACGTGACATGCTGACTGACGTGGCGGAACGTCCGGTCCGGCCGGCCATTCATCGGAGTTTCTGATCCAATAATCCGCCCTGCCTTGTTGTTCGGTCATGACCAGCATCCGATAAAAACAGCGGCTTTCGCGGCCGCAATCCTCCGATGAAATATCGGAGGGCGGGCGAGGTCACAGGCTTGGATGCGATGAACAAACCAGAGCTGCACATGGATCCTTCGCCGACCCTGGCCGATCAATTGGCGGGTTTTGCGCTCGACCTTTCCTGGGACGCGATTCCGGAAGAGGTCGTGGGGCTGGCCAAGGCCCATTTCCTCGATGCGCTGGGCATCGCGCTCGCATCGTCGGTCACGGATTTCGGCAAGTCGGTGCTGAACGCGGCCATGTCCATGGGCCAGGCGGACCAGGCGACGGCGGTCGGCTCGGGCGTTCGCCTGCCGGCCACCTCGGCGGCGCTGGTGAATGGCACGCTTGCGCATGGCCTCGATTTCGACGACACGCACATCGCGGCGATCTATCACGCCAGCGCGCCGGCGCTCGCCGCGGCATTGGCGGCCGGCGAGGCCGGCAAAGCCGATGGCCGCACGCTGCTCACCGGCTTCGTCGTCGGCCTGGAGATCGGATGCCGGCTTGCCGAAGCGGCCAACGGCGCTTTCCACGATCGGGGATTTCATCCGACATCCCAATGCGGAACCTTCGCGGCCGCGGCCGTGTCGGCGCGCTTGCAAGGCGACAGCCGCGAGTCGCTCCGAAATGCCTTGGGCCTTTGCGGCAGCATGGCGTCGGGCGTTCTGGAGCTGCGCGAGTCCTGGTTGAAGCGGTTGCATCCCGGCTGGGCCGCGCATGCCGGCCTGTCGGCCGCGGCGCTGGGACGCGCCGGCTTTCGCGGTCCTGCGACGGTGCTGGAAGGGCCGCACGGCTTCTACATGGCCCATATCGAACGCGTCCCGGAAGGCACGAGTTCTCCGGTCTTCGCCCTGGGCCGGCGATGGACGGCGCTCGGGCTCGCCTTGAAGCCCTATCCCTGCTGCCATTTCATCCACGCCTTCGTCGATGCGGCGCTGTTCCTGCGGGAGAAGCTCGACATCGGCGACATCGCGCGCATCGATTGCCCCTTGACGGCGCGCCTGCATTCGATGGTCGCCGAGCCCAGGTCGCGCCGGATCGTTCCGCCGACGATCTACGACGCGCTTTTCAGCGTCCCCTACATCGTGGCGGTCGCGCTGGTGAAGGGCCGCGTCGATCTGGCGGCGTTCTATGATGAGCCGCTGGACGACCCGCAAATCCTCGACCTTGCCGCCAGGATTCATTGCAGCGACGATCCGGCGAGCGACTATCCTCGTCACTTCCCGGGCGAGCTGCGCATCATCCTGAAGGACGGGCGCGAGCTTCGGCGCCGCGAGGCGACCAGCCGCGGCACGCCCGAGCGGCGGCTGAGCCGGGCCGAGGTCGAGGAGAAGTTCTTCTCGCTGGCGACGCGCGCCATCGATCGCGACGCGGCCGCGGCCATCGCGCGCGCGGTATGGAACATCGAGCGGCTGGAGGACGTCGGCTCGCTGCTCTTGCAATGCATCGGTGGCGGACGGTGACGGCGATCAAACGCGTTCACCGGGGGACCTATTTCGAGGAATTCACCGAAGGCCGCGTCTTCGACCACCATTGGGGCCGGACCTTCACGGCGCATGACGGAATTTCCTACAGCGCGATGACGATGCAGTACAACCCGCTGTACTTCAACGAGGTCTATGCCAAGGAGCTCGGCTATCGGGCCATTCCGGTGAACCCGCTATTCGTCTTCGCCACGGCCCTCGGCTTGTCGGTCGAGGACCTGTCCGAGGCGGGCGGGCCGTTCCTCGGGATCGACGATCTTGCCTTCCATGCCCCCGTCTATCCGGGCGACACGATTTGCGCGCGATCCGTCGTTCTGTGGAAGCGATTGTCGGCGTCGCGCCCCGGCTGGGGGATCGTCGAATGGAAGACGAGCGCCGCCAACCAGCAGGACCAGCCGGTCCTCGATTTCGTGCGGCGCAATCTCGTGCGCCAGCGCCCGCAACCCAACGATCATTGAAGGAGCGTCTGGATGTCGTTGCCGCCGGACATCGCGGAGTTGAAAGACGTCGCCCGCAACTTCGCCACGCGCGAGGTCCTGCCGCTGGCGGGCCGGCTGGACATCGAAGACCAGCAGATACCGCAGGAACTCATCGCCAAGATGGCGGAAATGGGATTCTTTGCGGTTCTCGGTCCGAAAGAGCATGGCGGCTTGGAATACGGCGCGATGGGCGTCGCCGTCGTCTCCGAAGAACTGTCGCGCGCCTCGCTTTCGGTCGGCAGCCTCCCGGCCCGCAACTGGATGTGCGGCCATATCCTGGCCAATGCCGGGACCGAGGCGCAGAAGAAGAAATATCTTCCCTTGCTGCTTTCCGGCGCCCTCCAGACGGCATCGGCCGGGACCGAACCCGAAGCAGGCTCGGACGCAGGCAATATCAAGACCGCGGCCGTCAGGCGCGGCGATCGCTATGTCGTCAACGGCACCAAGATGTGGTGCACCTTCGCCAATCGCGCCGACATCCTCTTCACCTATTGCCGCACGGACAAAGAGGTGAAGCATGGCGGCATCAGCCTTCTGATGGTGGAGAAGGAACCGGGCGACGCGTTCGTCCCGCCGCGCCTGACCGGCGAGCGCATCCGCACGGTCGGCTATCACGGGATGAACACCTATCAGCTCTTCTTCGACGGCTTCGAGGTGCCGCAGGACAATCTGGTGGGCGGCGTCGAAGGCCAGGGCTTCAAGCAGCTCATGAAAGGCTACGAGATGGTGCGGGTGCAGTTCGCATTCCGCTGCATCGGTCTTGCCCAGGCGGCCTACGAAGCCTCGCTCGACTACGCCAAACAGCGCGTGCAGTTCGGCCAGCCGATCGCCAAATTCCAGACCATCCGCGGCAAGCTGTCGGACATGGCGGCCGAGATCGAAGCGGCGCGCCAGCTCGGCTATCTGGCGGCGGCGAAGGTCGATCGCGGCGAACGCGCCGACCTCGAGGCGGGCCTGGCCAAGCTCTTCGCCTCCGAAATGGCGCAGCGCGTCTGTCGCGAGGCGGTGCAGATCCACGGCGGCAACGGTTTCGCCTACGAACAGCCCGTCAACCGCTACTGGCGCGACTCCGCGCTGCTGACCATCGGCGAAGGTACGAGCGAAATCCAGCGCGAAGTCATCGCCCGGCGCATCCTGGGGGAGCGATGATCATGTCCGTCACGGGCAGCGGAAACTATTTCGAGGATTTCCAGATCGGCGACACCTATGAGCATCAGCGCGGGCGCACCGTCGAGCAGTTCGACAACTATCTGCTGACGCATCTGTCGATGAACACGGCGCAGGCGCATTTCAATCTGCCCTATTCGCGGGCCCTGCTCGACGGGAATTTCCGCGAACGCCTCGTCCCCGGGCCCTGCACGCTGGGCATCTTCATCGGCCTGACCAGCGAGGACA
>DASWOE010000331.1:0-12047 GCA_036398875.1 Rhizomicrobium sp. | reverse complement strand
CGATGCTTCAGCCAGCGCATGATCGTCTGGTTCCTGCCCAGCACCTGCATGCGGTAGATGCCCAGATTGTAATTGTCCTCGCGCGCCTCGCCTGGTCCCTTCGTCACCACCAGGGGCCAGGTGATCAGCGGCGCCGGCTCGCCCGGCCAGCAGGTCTGCACCGGCAGCCGGCCGAGATCGATCTCGTCGCCGCGCAGCACCGTCTCCTGGCACGGCGCCCGCGCCACGTGCTTGGGCTTCATCGCCAGCAGCGTCCGGGCCAGCGGCAACAGCTCAAACGCCTCGCCGAAGGTCCGCGGCGGCTGCGGCTGGCGCAGGGTCGCCATCACCTCGCCGACCGCGCGCAGCTCCTTGGCGGTCGTCCGCGCCACGCCGTCCATCGTCACGCCCATGGCGACGCGCTTGACGGTCCCGAACAGGTTCACCAGCACCGGCATCGCGGATGGCGTGCCGTCGGCCTTCACCGGCTTCTCGAAGATCACCGCCGGGCCGCCCTCCGCGATCAGGCGAGTCTGGATCTCGGTCATCTCCAGCACGGTCGAGACCGGCTCGCGCACGCGCACGAGTTCGCCTTCGGCTTCGAGCTTGGCGATGAAGTCGCGGAGCGATCGGTAAGGCATGGCGGCTTTCCCTGTGCCGCCCCTATGGCACGGCAAATGCCCGTCCCGCCATCATTTTCCGCAACGCCGCCGCTTGCCGGGCGCGGAACGCCCCTCTAGGCTCGACGGCGAATCCGGTGCTTCCAGGGGGACGAGGGCGATGGCGGGTATTTTCATGCGAAAGCCTGTTTCGCATGTCGTGAGCGAGTTTTCTTCCGGTGAGCTCCGCCGCACCCTCGGTCCCTTCAACCTCGTCACCCTCGGCATCGGCTGCATCATCGGCGCCGGCATCTTCGTGCTCACCGGCCACGCCGCCGCCACCATGGCGGGGCCGAGCGTGATCTACGCCTTCATCATCTCGGGCCTTGCCTGCGCCTTCGCCGGCCTGTGCTATGCCGAGCTCGCCTCGACCATGCCGGTCTCCGGCTCCGCCTACACCTATTCCTACGTCACGCTGGGCGAGGTCTTCGCCTGGACGATGGGCTGGCTGCTGCTGCTGGAATACGGCATCTCGGCCTCGACCGTCGCCGCCGGCTGGACGGGATATGTCGTGAGTCTGGCCAAGGATTTCGGCATTCATATCGGCGATGCCGTCTCGCATTCGACCATGCAGTACATCGTGCCCGACGCGAACAATCCGGCGGCGCATGGCGCGCTCCAGGTGACCGGTGCGGTCAACATCGTCGGCGCCATCGGCATCCTCGCCGTCACCGCGCTGCTCTGCATCGGCATCCGCGAATCGGCGCGCATCAACAACGTCATCGTGGTGATCAAGGTCACCGTGCTGCTCGCCTTCATCGTGATCGGCGTGCAGTATTTCGATCCCGCCAACTGGCATCCCTTCATCCCGAAGAACGAGGGCAGCTTCCATTACGGCTGGGCCGGCATCCTGCGCGCCGCGTCCTACGTCTTCTTCGCCTATGTCGGCTTCGAGGCGGTCTCGACCGCGGCGGGCGAGGCGAAGAACCCCCAGCGCGACCTGCCCGTCGGCATCCTGGGCTCGCTGGTGATCTGCACCGTGATCTACATGGCGGTCGCCGCCGTGCTGACCGGCGTGGTGCCGTTCCGCACCCTGAACGTGCCCGATCCCATCGCCGTGGCGGTGGACAAGATGAACCCGTCCTGGGCGATCGTGTCGTGGCCGCTGACGGACAACCACCAGCTCAATCTGTTCTCCTTCATCATCAAGATCGGCGCCTTCACCGGCCTTTCCTCGGTGATGCTGGTGCTCTGCTACGCGCAGACCCGCGTGTTCTATCAGATGGCGAAGGACGGCCTGTTGATGCGCCTGTTCGGCCACGTCAATCCGCGCTTCAAGACGCCGGCGGCCGGCACCGTCCTGCTCGGCGGCGTGATCGCGGTGGCGGCCGCCGTGCTGCCGCTGGACGTGATGGGCAATCTGGTCAGCCTCGGCACCGCGCTGGCCTTCGCCATCGTGTGCGCGACGGTGATCTATCTGCGCAAAGCAGAGCCCAACATCCCGCGCCCCTTCAAGGTGCCGTTCTATCCCTGGACGCCGATCCTGGGCGTGTTCTTCTGCATCGTCTTCATGATGGGCCCGATCCTGCTCGACATCACCGGCGCCGCGATGGGCAAGGACCTGATCGGCCAGCTGTTCGGCATGCTGAGCCCCTTGCCGCCCGGCGTGGCCGCCCCGAGCTATGCCGCGCCGCACGACCCGATCGCGCTCTACATCCTGGTCGGCTATGCCATCATCGGCGCGCTGGTCTACATCTTCTACGGCTACCGGCATTCTCTGCTGCGCCACGGCGGCGGCCCCACCGGCCACGAACCCCCGCCGCTCGAACCGCCGCTGGATTCGCGGGTGGCGGAGTAGGGACCCTGACAACCTTGTTTTCGCGGAAAAAATGCTTCTCGCGGAGAACGCGGAGGCATATCGCTCCGCCGCGACTCCGCGGGGATCAAACGGCGTCTCAGGCTGAATTTCCACGTCGCACAAACCGGACCCAGAGTGCGATCACGGCGACGCCAAGCGTGGCCACGACGAAATAGACGGCATCCATCCCGGATTCGAGATCGTATAGGTGGCCGGTCAGGACGAGCATCGTCCATGCGCCGACAATGGCCCAGATCGATCCGACGAGTATCAGTGCGATCCCGCTGACCAGGAGCAGAATTTCTCGGCCGCGCTTCGTCATCGGTTAAGCCGCCTTCGTCATGCACGGCCCGCCGTCTCCACCGGCATCGCACCCGCACATGCTTCAGCGCCGCATCGATCTCGAAGCGCAGGCGGCCGCAGCGACACGATTCCTGGCCGGTCTTCACGGTCGTCGCTCAACCCGCGCTGGATTGTGCGTCGATATCCGGCCCGTTCTCTCGCCGCGCGGCGCGAAATCCTGCGAACTTATCGAACAGCGCTCCGGCGCGCCTATGATGCGCCGATGAAAAGCAGGATC
The DNA here is from genome assembly GCA_036398875.1 of Rhizomicrobium sp. Classification (GTDB taxonomy): domain Bacteria; phylum Pseudomonadota; class Alphaproteobacteria; order Micropepsales; family Micropepsaceae; genus Rhizomicrobium. The sequence goes on along the minus strand of DASWOE010000331.1, from coordinate 9,031 downwards.
GTCCACGCCGCTGCGACACCGCCGCGCCGAACGGCTTCGCATGCCCCTTGGTTTCTCGGGCGCAACACGGAAAGGCGTGCGCAACAACGCGAAGTCGAAAACAATTATCTTGCCGAAACTGTGCCAACCCGTTGTCCAGCCGGCCGGATTGCCGTCATGCGGAAAACAGGGGCGAGCGGAAGGCGTTCGCCCGCTCATGTCCGCGGAACAATTATGTTGCCGAAGCAGCTAGGCGGGCATCTCCCCGATATAGGCCGAGCTCGGCCGCAGCAGCCGTCCGCGCCGCTGCTGTTCGCGGGCATGCGCCGTCCAGCCCGCGGCGCGCGCCGTGGCGAAGATCGGGGTGAAGGCCTGGCGCGGGATCGCCAGCGCGTCCAGGAGGATCGCGGTGAAGAACTCGACATTGGTGTCCAGCGGATGATCCGGCTTTTTCCGCCGCAGCGCCGCGCGCGCATAGGCCTCGACCTCGGCCGCGAAGGGCATGTCGATGGAATTGCTGGCCAGCTTGCCCAGCGCGGTCTTGAGGACGTCGGCGCGCGGATCGCGCACCTTGTAGATGCGGTGGCCGAAGCCCATCAGCCGTTCGCCGCGCGCCAGCGCCCCGTCGATCCACGGCGCGATGCGCTCGCGCGTGCCGATGGCGTCGAGCATCTCCAGCACCGGCTCCGGCGCGCCGCCATGCAGCGGCCCGGTCAGCGCGCAATAGCCGCCGGTGACGGCGCAGAACAGATCGGCCTGGGTCAAGGCGATGACCCGCGCCGTGAACGTCGAGGCGTTCATCCCGTGATCGCTCACCGTGACGAAATAGGCGTCGAGCGCCGCCGCCTCCGCCGCATTGGGGGTGCGGCCGTGCAGCATGGAGAGCGTGTCGGCGGCATGGCTGAGCTTGGGATTGGGGAGGTGCGGCGCGTGGCCCTGGGCGCGCTGCACCAGCGCGCCGACGATGACGGGCAGGGCGCCGACGATGGCCGCGTCATGCGTCAGGCCGGGCTCGGCCCTGAGCGTGGCGACGGCGGCGCGGAAACCATCGACGACCGAAAGCCCCTCGCTCGCGGCCAGGAACTGCGGCACACGGCCGAACGCGCGCACCCGTGCCTCGCCCAGCGCCGCGCGGACCTCCGCTTCGCTGATCGGCGTGGCCGTCGCCGCGGTCCACAGCCGCGCCGTGACGCCCTCGAAGCTCGTCTTGGCGGCGAGATCGGCCACCCGCTCGCCGGCGATCACGAGCTCGCCCTTCTGGCCATCGACATGGCTGAGCGCGGTTTCAGCCGCGGGGACGCCGTCCAGGCCGATGGGGGATTTGCTGGGGATCTGGATGGTCATGGCAGGCTCCCGTCCTTCGTGTTGCGTTGCACAAGAGTTCGGGCATCTGGACGTATTGATCAATCTTGATTAGCATGATCAACATGAATAATTCGGACGACGCCCTGTATCTCTCCGCCCGCGACGCCGCAACCGAGCTCGCCGTCTCGCCGGCCACGCTCTACGCCTATGTCAGCCGCGGCCTGATCCGCTCCGAGCCCGGCGAAACCCCGCGCAGCCGCCGCTACCGCGCCGAGGATGTGCGCGGTCTCAAGAACCGCCGCGCTCCCCTGGTCGAGACCCAGGGCCTCAAATCCGCCGACCTGCCGGTGATGGACAGCGCCGTCTCGACCATCACGGTGGAGGGCCCGATCTATCGCGGCGTCCGCGCCACCACCCTCGCCGAGACCGCGAGCTTCGAGCAATGCGCCACGCTGCTCTGGGACTCCAAATCCGCCGATCCCTTCGCGAAATCGAACCTGCCGGTCGTCTCGCCTGCGATGCGCGCGATCCTGGACGCGACGCACAACGCCCCGCCCATCGACCGCGCCGTCGCGGTGCTGAGCCAGGCGGCCGAGGCCGATCCGCGCGCCTACAATTCCGTCGCCGAGGGCCGCGCCGCCACCGGCGCGCGCATCCTGCGCCTCGCCGTCGCCGCGATGATCGGCGCCGAGCCCTCGGCCGAACCGCTGCACAAGCAGATCGCGCGCGCCTGGGCGCCCGGGCACAGACATGCCGAGGATCTGATCCGCCGCGCGCTCGTGCTCCTCGCCGACCATGAGCTGAACGCATCGACCTTCACGGTGCGCTGCGCCGCCTCGACCGGCATCAGCCTCTACGACGCGATCATCGCCGGCCTCGTTGCGCTGAAGGGCCCGCGCCATGGCGGCGTCGGCCCGCTCGCGGCCAAGCTTCTCGACACGCTGCTGGAAGGCGACATCGCGTCCATCGTGCGCGAGCGCGTAGCCCTGGGCGAGCGCTTCCCGGGCTTCGGCCACATGGTCTATCAGGGCGGCGACCCGCGCGCGGTGTCGCTGCTCGGCGCGCTCAAGAAGACCGGCATCGACAAGCGCCTCGCGGTCGAGATCCCCGAGCGCATCAAGGAAGCCACCGGCGCCTTCGCCAATTGCGACTATGCGCTGGCCGTGATGCGCCGCGCGCTCGACATGCCGGTGGGCAGCGAGACCACGCTGTTCGCCATGGCGCGCGTCGCCGGCTGGGTGGCGCATGCGAGCGAGCAGCTGGAGAGCCGCAAGCTCATCCGCCCGCGCGCCCGCTACACCGGCCCCGCGCCGACGCCGCTGCGCCGGCGCTAGCATCCCTTGACGGCGTGCGCCGCCGGATCATCATCGCGGGATGGAAAAGGTTCTCTGTGTCTGTGTCGGCAATATCAGCCGCAGCCCGATGATGCAGGCGCTGCTTCAGCAGCACCTTGGCGCCGGGTTCGCCGTCGAAAGCGCCGGCGTGCAGAAGGGGTTGTCGGGCCGTCCCGCCAATCACCGCTCCGTCGCGTGCCTGAAGGAACGCGGGATCGATTTGAGCGGCCATGTCAGCCGCTGGATCGGCGACCTGGACCTCGACCAATACCGATGGATCGTCTGCGTCGGCCCCGACGAGGCCGCCATGGTCCGCTCCATCCTGGGCGCAGATCCGGGGCGCGTGCTGGTCGCGAACGAACATCAAGGCGGCATTCCGGACCCCTACGAATTGGGGCTGGCCGGCTATCGGGACTGCCTGGCTCTGCTGGACCAGGCGATGCCGCCCGTCGCGCAGCACATCAGCGGAGCGTCCGTTTCCGGGCGCTAGCTCAGGCGATCAGCCGGTAGACGCTGGTCTCGCGGATCTCGCGGTCTTCCAGATCGCGCGTCGTCTGCACGCGATAGGTCTGCAGCTTCTCGACGCCGCCCTTCGGGAAATAGCTGCGGCCCGGATCGCCCAGGAACACGGCGGCGCCGTGCATCGCGCGATCCGTGAGCCAGGCCAGCAACCGCTCCGCCAGCGGCCGCTCGTAGCACATGTCGCCGACCAGGATGACGCGCCAGTTGCCGTCGGAGCCGATCAGGTCGGCGGTCGTCGCCCCCAGGATCGCGCTGTTGGCGATGGCGTTCAGCTTGATCGCGGCATGGGCGAAGGGATCGACATCCGCCGCCAGGATGCGCTCGGCGCCGGCCTTCGCCGCGGCGATGGCGACGAGCCCCGAGCCCGACCCGAAATCCAGCACGTCCAGGCCGCGCACGACCTTGGGATGGTCGAGCACATAGCGCGCCAGCGCCTGGCCGCCCGCCCAGGCGAACGCCCAATAGGGCGGCGGCACGCCTTGCGCCTCAAGCTCGTCCTCGGTCAGGCGCCACAGCGGCACGACCTCGCTCGCCAGATGCAGCAGGATTTCGGGCACCAGCGGCGGCGCCATCAGGGTCGTGTTGGCGCGGATAAAGTCGGAGGCTTGTGTCACGCACCTCCTTATCGCCTTTGCGCCCAAGTTCAAATCGACGTGAGGGCGGAAACTGCCGGTTCCCTTCGCCGGCCGGCGCCGCTTAACTCCGCCCGCTCGATGGGGACGCAAGGATGCTTCGCATGGCCGTCGCCTTTGGCGCGCTGCTCTTCGCGTCCGCGGCGTCCGCCGGCACGGACGGATTCGCGCGCATCACGCTCGCCGTCACGCCGCATGTCCATCTGATCCAGCGGCCCGTCGCCACCAACGCGCCTTTCGAAGGCAATGTCGAGGTCATCGAGCAGTCGGATGGTCTCGTCGTGGTCGATGCCGGCGGCTCGCCGCCCGCCGGCATGCACGTCGTCGAGCAGATCAAGGCGCTGTCGCCCAAGCCGGTGAAATATCTGGTCTACACGCACTATCACGGCGACCACAATCTGGGCGCCGGCGCCTTCCTCGCCGCCTGGCCGGACCTGGTCGTCGTCTCGACCGCGGCGACCCACATCGATATGACCACCAAGCCGATGGACTACATCAAGACCTACAGCGCCGATTACGCCGGCGAGATCGACTATGCGAAACAGCAGGTCCAGGCCAAGGACATCCCCGATTCCATTCGCGCCGGCTGGCGGCAGCTGATCGATGCCGGCGACAGCATCGTCGCGGGCTATCGCGACCTGAAGGCCTATCCCGCGACCAGGACCTTCACCGACACCTTCGCCGTCCCCGATTCCGAAACGCCGGTCGAGATCCTGTTCTTCGGCAAGGCGAACACCGACGGCGACGCGGTGGTCTGGGTGCCGAGCGAAAAGGTCGTGATCGCGGGCGATGTCGTGGTGAATCCGATCCCCTATGCCGCCGCCTCGTTCCCCACGTCCTGGCTGGTCGTGCTCGACAGGATCGAGGCGCTGGGTTTCGCCAAGCTCGTGCCCGGCCATGGCGAAATCCAGAGCGGCACGGCCTATGTCGAAAAGGTGAGGGCCGCGATCGTGGCGGTGCGGCGCCAGGTCGTGCCGCTGGCCCGCGGGGGCGTGCCGCTCGACGACGTCTACAGGCAGACCGATTTCAAGCCGCTGGTCGCGTCCTTCGCCGGCGACGACAGATGGCTGGCGACCCTGTTCAACTCGTTCTTCCTGCACAGCCTGATCAAGAACGTCTATTTCGAGACCACCGGCCGGCCGATCGTCCAGGGCACGAGCTAAGGACGCGCGACCGGCTCGGACAGGAACCAGCCGCCGAACACCGTGCGCGGGCCGCCCGCCGTCACCGGCGTGACACGGTGCATCAGCGTGTCGTCGATCGCGAAGATGAGCGCGGCATAAGGCTTCACATGCGCGTAGCGCAAGAACGCGGTGTCGGCGCCGCGCCGCTTCATCTCGAAGCAGCCGCCTTCATAGGGCGCGGTCCCCAGATTGACCGTCACCGCCAGCATCCGCTTGTGGTCCGCCACCAGGTCGTTGTGCCAATCCAGATGCTGGCCGCCGCCGGCTTCGAAACGCGCGGTGGCGCCGCCCACCGCGGCCAGGGGCGCCGTCGCGGTGATCGTCTCGATCCAGCGCCGCAGCGCCGGCCGGCCCAGCAGCCAGCACAGCAAGGGCCCGGTGCAGGGCGACTCTTCGCGCAGCCGGCTCCCGGGGATGTGGATTTCGTCGGGCACGAAGCGGCTCCCGGCCAGCGCCCGCGCGAGCATGGCCTGGAAGTCCGGCGCGAACAGGTCGGGCAGCTCGAGCACGCGCCGCTCCGCGAATTCCGCGGCCGCCCGCGCGTCGCGTTCGGCCGCGGTCGTCACGCGGTCGGGCGCGGGCGCCACGATCAGGCTGCCAGCACGGCCGGCTTGGACATCGCCAGCCGCAGCACGGTGGCGTAGTCCGGCTGGATCTCCATCCGCGGTCCCAGCCCCTTGGCCAGCAGCAAGGCGTGCAGCTTGGGCAGGTTGTAGCAGGGCACATAAAACAGCAGATGATGATCGACGTGGTAGTTGACCCAATAGGGCGCGACCAGCGCGCGCATCCCCCATGAGGCATAGGTCGTGCGCGCGTTGCGGAACACGTCGTTGTTGTCGGGCACCACGGCGTGCTCGGCGATGTTGCGCACCCGCGTGATCGCCATCTGCCAGGTGACGTTGGGCAGCACCCAGAACATCAGGAAATAGTGCGGCTTGCCGAACGCCGTCATCAGCCCCAGCAGGATGAGCTGCACCAGATATTGCCGGCCGATGCGGTTCCAGAACTGCCGCGCCCGCGCCCTGAGGGGCTGCCCCGGCGCGCCCAGCGACTTCAGGAACTGCGCCTTGCGCTGCTTGAATCCGGTCTGGCCGGTCAGATCGCGGATCATCTTGCGCCGGAAGCTCGCGGGCGAAATCGGGAATTTGGCCGAGAGGCCGAGATCCGGATCGTCCGCCTGCTGGGTGCGGCGGTGATGGACGAGATGGTAGTGGCGATAGGAGATCAGGTCCGCCATCGTCGGATAGGCGCAGAGCCATTGCCCGACCCACTCGTTCAGCCGCCGCGTCCGCATCAGGACGCCATGCGCCGCGTCGTGCATCAGGATGGCGAGCCCGAGCTGGCGGCTGCCGATCACGATCACCGCCGCCAGAAAGGTCGGCGGATTGGGCCAGATCGCATAGATCGCCATCGCCGCGCCGATCACGGTCCAGGCATGCAGGACGCAGAACAGTCCCTTCAGATCGGAGCGCGCCCGCACCTGCGCAATCTCGTCCGGCGTGAAGACCGTGGTGGGATCGAAGCGCTGCACGTTCATGGCGGCGAGTATACGCTCACCAAATCCAGCTCGAAAGCACGAAGGCCGCGGCGACGAGTGCCCCTGCGTCACGATTGGCGCGGAACAGGGTCAGGCAGCGCCCGGAATCGGCGATATCGAGCGTGTGGACCTGCCACAGCAAGTGCCCGCCCGCCGCCAGCATGACGAAGGCGAAAGGCCAGCCGGCATGCTCGGTGAATCCCGCCGCCAGGATCAAGGTGAAGGCGGCGGCGTAGAATCCCAGCACCCAGTCGCGCGCCCGGGCCCCGAACAGGCGCGCCGTGGACTTCACCCCGATCAGCGCGTCGTCGTCCTTGTCCTGCAGGGCATAGATCGTGTCGTAGCCGAGCGTCCAGAAGAACAGGCCCGCATAGAGCATCGCATCGGCCGCATCGATCGTTCCGGTCTGCGCCGCGAAGCCGACCAGTGCCCCCCAGTTGAAGGTCAGCCCCAGCCAGGCCTGCGGCCACCAGGTGATGCGCTTCATGAAGGGATAGGCGGCGATCAGCGCGAGCGACGCGACGCCGATCTCGATGGCGAAGAGGTCGAGCTGGAGCAGCACCGCCAGGCCCGCCGCAAGCTGCGCGGCCAGGAACAGCCAGGCCTGCCGCACCGTCACCGCGCCCGACGGGATCGGCCGCGCCCGCGTCCGCGCCACCTTCGCGTCGATGTCGCGGTCGACGATGTCGTTATAGGTGCAGCCGGCGCCGCGCATCACCAGCGCGCCGATGCCGAACAGCAGCACCAGGTAGAGGTCGTGCCAGGTCGCGAAAGCCCTCTCGCTCGCGATGGCGCCGAGCGCCAGGCCGAACACGCAGGGCCAATAGAGCAGCCACCCCGGATGCGGCCGGTCCAGCCGCATCAGGCGCAGGAACGGCCGAACGCCCGCCGGCGCGCGATCGACCCAGCTCGCGGCAACGGCGTCGGCGGGTTTGAGGGTCTGTTGCTCGGCAGTCATCACAAGCCATACTGTCATGGCCCGCGAATGCGGGCCACCTGGTTGACGCCCCGTTTCCAATTCCGGAACGCTGCTCCAAGCATGTCCGACGAACTCATTTATCCCGGCGGCAAGTTGCGGCTCTTTGTCGAGGCGCCGTTGGGGCAGGGCGCGCGCGTCGTTCCCGACGATTCGCAGGCGCATTACCTGCTGCATGTCATGCGGGCCAAGGTTGGCGATCGCATCGGCCTGTTCAACGGCCGCGACGGCGAGTGGCTGGCGCGGATCGCCGAGATATCGAAGCGTGCTTGCGTTCTGGCCTGCGAACGCCTTGTGGCGCCGCAAGCCGAAACGCCCGATCTGTGGCTCTGCTTCGCGCCGATCAAGAAGACGCCGGCCGACTATGTCGTGCAGAAGGCGACGGAGCTCGGCGTCCGCGCGCTCCAGCCCGTCTTCACCCGCCGCACCATCGTCGCCCGCGTCAATCTCGAACGCATGCACGCCAACGCCGTCGAAGCCGCAGAGCAGTCGGGCCGGCTGTCGGTTCCCGAGACCCGCGAACCGCTTTCTTTCGACAAGCTTCTCGCCGCCTGGCCGGCGGAGCGCCGCCTCGTTTTTTGCGACGAGGGCGGCGCGCCGAGCATGGCGGATGCGCTGCGCGCGCTGTCCGAAGGCCCCGCCGCGATCTTCACCGGCCCCGAAGGCGGTTTCGATCCGGCCGAACGCGCGGCGTTGCGCGCGCTGGCCTTCGTCACGCCGGTCTCGCTCGGCCCGCGCATCCTGCGCGCCGACACCGCGGCGTTGGCCGCGCTCGCGATCTGGCAATCGGTCAAGGGCGATTGGCGGTAGAAGACGCGCGGCGGCGCGCCGCTCATAAATACTTCGCCCGATAGAGCACGTCGTAGAGGTCCCACGGCCGGTACGGCATGAACGCGCCGTCGCTCGCCTGCGCCAGCACGTCGAGCAGGCCTTCCCAGCCGCCGAGGAACGGCACGATGTCCGCCCGCGGCACGCTGGGATCGAAGCGGTGGGTGAGCACGAGGCGGCAGCCGTCGCCGTCCGGCGCGAGCTCCCAGCGCGCCCGCGACGGCGGCATCGCGACGGTGTTCTCGCTCCAGCTGTATTCCAGCAGCCGCTCCGGCTCGAAGGCGGTGATCGTGCCCGTCATCACCGTGTCGGTGTCGTGGAAGCGGAAGACATAGCGGCCGCCGACGCGCGGCTCGATCTCGGCCGCGCCCAGCCAGTTGTGCACGATCCTGGGATCGGTCAGCGCCGCCCACACCTTCGCCGGCGGCCGGTCGATCCGGCGCTCGAAATGCACGATCGTGGCGCCGTCGTCGCGCAGGCTGCCGTCGGTTGCCGCCCTGTCGGCTTCGGCAAGACGATCCGTGTACGTTGCTTCCAGCGTCTTGCGGGCCGCCGCGTCATAGGCCGGCGCGGCGGCGTCGAGGCCGTCCGCCGCGTCGGGGACCGCATCCAGGAAGGCATGCCAGCCGCCGCCGAGGCGCGCGGCGTCCTCGGCCTTGCAGCCCGGCGGCAAGGCGTGGGTGAGGGACAGCCGGCAGGCGCCCGGGCCTTTGGCCGCGAGGCTCCAGCGCACC
>DASWOE010000330.1:0-10195 GCA_036398875.1 Rhizomicrobium sp. | reverse complement strand
CCGGTCCGCACGTTCACCGCGCCCAGGCTGAGGCGCATCTCCTTGGCGTTGATGCGGTCGAAATCGACGAGCCTGCTCAGCGTCTCGCGCAGCGGCGCGGTATCGTAATAGCTGAGCGCTTCGGGCGCGCCGGGCGGATAGAACACCGCCGGCGGTAGGCGCGGACGGAAGAAGCCGGCGACGCCGGCCGCCGCGGTCCAGGCCGCCGCCGCCTCGTTCAGGAAGGAGCGGGCCGTGGCGTTGGAAACGTCCGCGGCGAACGGCATGCCGACGCTCGAGGTCTCCCAGAATTCGCGCAGGCGCGGCAGGCGGTCCTCGCGCCTGTTGCCGGCGATGAGCGCGGCATTGATCGCGCCGATGGAGATGCCGGCGATCCATTCGGGCCGGAAGTCGGCTTCCGCGAGGCCCTCATAGACCCCGGCCTGGTAGGAGCCCAGCGCGCCACCGCCCTGGAGCACCAGGACACGCCGCGCGCCGTCGCCGATTCTGGGAGCTTGGGTCGCGACCGAATCCATCCCGCAAGCCTTATATTGCACCGCAGCAATTATAGTCTGCCGCCCCGGAAGTACACCAGTCCAAGGTGAAACTTTTGTTGGATTTCAGGCGCTGAGAAGTTCCAACGCGGTCAGCGTCGCGGCCGCCCAGGCCGCGCCGCCGGCGGAGTGCGGCCGGTGCTGCGCGTTCCACAGTGCGGCGATGCAATTGCGCGCGAAGCACCAGCCAAGGACCCTCTGACGATCCAGACCCAGCCGCTCGCAATAGATCCGCACCCGGCGGTCCATCTGCGTTTTCGACGCGAAGATGTCGGGCCGCTCCAGCGGATTGCGCAGCGGCGCCGCGAGCTCGAAGGCCAATTCGCCGCGCACGCCTTTCGGATCGATCGCCAGCCAGCCGCGCGACGCGTCGAACAGGATGTTCTCGTGATGCAGGTCACCGTGCAGCAGCACCGGTTCGCGCTGCACGGCGTCGAGCTCAAAGAACAGCGAACGCGCGCGATCGACGACAGCCTTGGTCAGCGGCGGACGCGCGACCTGGCGGCCATATTCGATCCTCTGCTCATCCTGTTCGGGCCAGCCGGCCGGATCGGCCTTTGAGCTTTGCAGCTTCTCGATCGTGTCGCAGACGATATGCGTCGCGTCGACATCGCGGCCGTCGAACACAAGCGTCTTGAGCATGGTGCCCGGTGCGACGCGCTCGATCAGGATGGCGCGGTCGTCGCTTTCCAGAACCCGCACCGCGCCGTGGCCTTGGTGCAGTGCGAGATAGCGCGCGCTCGGTCCTTCGTCGCTGCCGGGCTTGTGGATTTTCAGCAGGGCGCGATCGCACCCGCGCAGGACGAAGCGAAGCCAGGAGGAATGCGTCTCGAACGGTTCGCCGTCCGGCGTCAGGCCCCACCGCTCGATAGGCTCGCGCAAAGGATCGAGCGGCGGCGCCACGAAACCCTACGCGTCGGCCTTTTTCGGCAGATTGATCGGCCGGAAGAGAAAGGCCGGCAATTCGTGCTTCTCGGGCTTGACCGGGGCCGCATCGTTCTTGCGGTCCTGATGGGCGCGGTGGCGTTCCGGTTTCGGCTTGTGCGGCGCCGGATTGTTGTTCTCGCGTCGCGGCTCGTGCCGCTTCTTCTCGTGATGCTGGGACTGTCGCGGCTGGTCCTGCACGGCGGGTTGCACGGCCGCGACGGACGGCTGCGGCGCGACGTCCGACGGTGCCGCCGGTTCCATCGACGCGACATGATCGTGGAATTTCTCGGGCCGGAACTTGTCGCGCCGGTTGTCGCGGCTCTGGCCCTTGCGGGGGCCGCGGCGCTCTTCGTCGTGGCGCGGCTTGCGATCCTCGCGCACTTCGATGTTGTCCATCGCCTTGCGCGCGATCTTGTTCTTGGTCAGGCGCTCGATGGCCTCGACCTGCTTGCCGTCCTTGGGCGTCGCCAGCATGTAGGTGTGGCCGCTGCGCCCGGCGCGGCCGGTGCGGCCGATGCGGTGGACATAGTCGTCGGGATGATAGGGCACGTCGAAATTGAAGACGTGGCTGACGGCCGGAATATCCAGCCCGCGCGCCGCGACGTCGCTGGCGACGAGGATTTTCAGGTCGCCGGCGCGGAAGCGGTCCAGCGTCTTGGTGCGCAGCGACTGGTCGAGGTCGCCGTGCAGGGGCGCCGCGTCGAAGCCGTGCTTGACGAGCGATTTGGCCACCACGTCCACGTCGCGCTTGCGGTTGCAGAACACGATGGCGTTGTTGAGGGTCGGCTCGCTCTCGCGGATCAGCCGCCGCAGCGCCTCGCGCTTGGCCCAGTCATTGGCCGGCAGCTCGACCATCTCCTGCGTGATGTTGGAGGCCGCGGTGGCGGGCCGCGCCACTTCGACCCGCACCGGATTGTGCAGGAACTGGTCGGTCAGCCGCTGGATCTCCGGCGGCATGGTCGCCGAATAGAACAGCGTCTGGCGCGTGAAGGGGATCAGCTTGCAGATGCGCTCGACGTCCGGGATGAAGCCCATGTCGAGCATGCGGTCGGCTTCGTCGATGACGAGGATCTGCACCTGGCTCAGCATCAGCTTGCCGCGCTCGAAGTGATCGAGCAGGCGGCCGGGCGTTGCGATCAACACGTCCACGCCGCGATCGAGCTTGCGCTCCTGGTCGTCGAACGAGGTGCCGCCGATCAAAAGCGCCATCGAGAGCTTGTTGAACTTGCCGTATTTCTCGAAGCTCTCGGCCACCTGCGCCGCCAGCTCGCGAGTCGGCTCCAGGATCAGCGAGCGCGGCATGCGCGCCTTGGCCCGGCCGCGCGCCAGCATCTCGATCATCGGCAGCGTGAAGGATGCCGTCTTGCCGGTGCCGGTCTGGGCGATGCCGATGATGTCCCGCCGCTGCAGCACATGGGGGATGCCCTGCGCCTGGATCGGTGTCGGGATGGTGTAGCCGCTCTCCTTGACCGCGCGCAGCACCTCGGGCGACAAGCCAAGGGCCTCGAAGCCGTTGGCCTCGGGCGGGGGGGAAGGTTCGGCTACGGCCGAAGGGATAGAAGAATCAATGGCTTCTTCAATGCCGGCTTCCGCGCCGGCGCTCGTTACACTGTTCGTCTCACGCTCCTGATGGGGCGCGTTTCGAGCGCCCGAAGTCGCCAACCCAGATTGGTCCGACTCGTATATGCGACGCAATATAGCGCAATTTTCTTACATTTCAACCGACGAGTGATAATAACGCCGGCCGGGACGTCCTGCGCCGCCGGTGCTATCGGGTCGTCATCGGGGAGAGGGCCATGGAGCGGACGCCGGCGCGAGGCCTGTTGCGCATCGCCGTTCTGGCGCTGACTGCCGGCGCGATGTGGTTCGCCGGCGCCACCTTCGACGGCACTCCGGCGCCGCGCGGCGCGCAGGCGCCGCCGACCGAATTCTCGGCGGCGCGCGCCGATGCCGTGCTCGGCCGCCTGCTCGGTCCGGAACTGCCGCATCCGGTGTCGTCGCCCGCGAACCGGGCGGTGCGCGACCGCGTTCGCGCCGAATTCGCCGCCCTCGGCATTGGGACGAGCGTCTATCGCGCGCTTGGCTGCGAGGGTCTTGCCGCTTACGGCGTGTTCTCCTGCGGCACGGCGGAGGATGTGCTGGCCGAAATCGTTCCCGGCCGCGGCAAGGCGATCGTCCTGATGGCGCATTACGATTCCGTGCCGGCGGGCCCGGGCGCCGCCGACGACGAATCCGGCGTCGCCGCCATCCTCGAAACCGTGCGCGCGCTGAAGGCCCGCCGCCTGACATCGGCTCATCCCGTTCTCGCCCTCATCACCGACGGCGAGGAAGCCGGATTGCTCGGCGCCGACGCGTTTGCCGCGAACCCCGCTTTGCGGGCCCGGGTGGGCGTCCTCGTCAATGTCGAGGCGCGGGGCAATCAGGGGCCGAGCCTTCTGTTCCAGACCAGCCCCGGCGACGGACCGCTGATCGATCTCTACGCCGCGAGCGTGCCGCAATTGGCGACGGGCTCGCTGTTCGCCGTGGTCTATCGCGTGCTGCCCAACGACACCGATCTCACGGTCTTCCTCAAGCGCGGCTTCACCGGCTTCAATTTCGCCTTCATCGGCGATCTGGCGCAGTACCACACCGCGCGCGACCGCCGCGCCAACCTGGATCTCGGCTCGCTGCAGCATCACGGCGACAACCTGCTCGGCGTCGCGACTGCGCTGATGCACACCGACTTCGCCGCGCTGAAGGGCGGCGACGATGTTTATCTGACGCTGTTCGGGCGCTTTCTGCCGCGTCTGCCGGCCGGCTGGGCGCTGCCGCTTGCCGTCCTGACGCTGCTTCTGCTGGCCGTCGCGGCCTATGCGGCGCGGGGCGAAATCCCGGGCATCGGGCGCCGGCTCGCGGCCCTGTCGCTTCCGCTCGCCGCGATCGTCGCCAGCATCGCCGCCGGCTGGCTGCTGTTCGAGATCGCCGTGCTGGTCTCGGGTCAGCCCGATCCGTCCTATGCCCATCCGGTCTGGGTCCGCCTCTCGCTCGCGTTCGGCGTCGCCGCCGTCCTGCTGCTGGTCTCGCGATTGGCCGGCGCGCGGCTCACGCTGTTGTCGGTGTGGTTCTGGATGAGCGGCCTTGCCGTCCTGTCGGCGTATCTCGTGCCCGGCCTCAGCCCCTATTTCCTGTTTCCCAGCCTGGTCGCGGCGCCCCTGCTGCTCGCCGCGACGCGATTGCGCGACGGCTGGACGGGCGCGGCGGGCGAGGTCGTCGTGTTTCTGGCGGCGTTGCCGGCGCTCGCGATATGGCTGTCGCTGGCCGCATCGGCCGAATGGATTCAGGGCCTGTCGCTGCATCCGGTCTTCACCGTGCCGGTCGCGCTCGGGACGATGCCGCTGCTGGCGCTGGTCGCCCCCCGGCCGATGCCGCATCGGCTTTGGCTGCGATCGACGATCGCGCTGGCCGGTGCGGCGGCGCTGCTGGCCATCGTCGCCGGTCTGCAGCCGGCGTTCAGCACCGCGGCGCCGCAACGCCTCAATATCGGCTTCCTCGACGATCACATCGCCGGCAAGGCGCTGTGGACCATCGACACCGCCGCGCCGCTGCCGCAGGCATTCCGCGCCGCGATGAAATTCACGCGCGATCCGGTGCCGGCGACACCGCTCGCCTTCCAGAAGTCCTTCGTCGCGCCGGCGGGCGGGCCGCGCTTCGCGCCGCCGGCCGCGACGGCGGCCGTGCAGGCCCGCGGCAAGGGCCGTTCCGTCGTGCTGGCGCTGCACGGCACGGACGCCGCCGACCGCATGATCCTGTTCGTGCCAAAGAAGGCCGGCCTGGTCCGCGCCGCGATCGAAGATCGAACCTTTACGCCGGCGCCGGACGCGGCCTTGCTCGGCGGCGCGCTGATCTTCTGTGCCACGGCCGACTGCCGCGACAAGCGCGTGACGCTCGAATTCGCGGATCGCCGTCCTGTCGATGTCGTCCTCGGCGAGTTCCGGTTCGGCCTGCCGCCCGACGGCGGAAAGCTGGAAGAAGTCCGGCCGGCGCAGACGACGCCGTCGCGCCTGGGCGACGCCACGGTCGTCGTCACGAAGATGCGGCTGCCCTAGATATCCACGCCGGTCGCGAAGGGCGCGTTCTCCTGGATGTACTGGAAGCGCAGTTCCGGCTTCTTGCCCATCAGCCGCTCGACGATGCTTTCGGTGTCCTTGCGGCTGTCCTCCGCGATCTCCACGCGCAGCAGCGACCGCGCCCCGGGCTTCATCGTGGTCTCCTTGAGCTGCGCCGGCATCATTTCGCCCAGGCCCTTGAAGCGGCCGATCTCGACCTTGGCATTGGCCCTGAACGCCGTCTTGAGCAGCTGGTCGCGATGCTTCTCGTCGCGCGCATATTCGGTCCTGGCGCCCTGCGTCATGCGATAGAGCGGCGGCATGGCGAGATACAGATGCCCCTCGCGCACGAGCTGCGGGATCTCCCGATAGAAGAACGTCAGCAGCAGCGACGCGATATGCGCGCCATCGACGTCGGCATCGGTCATCACGATCACGCGCTCATAGCGCAGATCGCTTTCGCGGTATTTGGCGCCGGTGCCGCAGCCCAGCGCCTGCACCAGATCGCTCAGCTCCTGGTTCTGCTGCAGCTTTCCCGCCGCGGCGCTCGCGACGTTCAGGATCTTGCCGCGCAGGGGCAGGATGGCCTGCGTCGCGCGGTCGCGCGCCTGCTTGGCGGAGCCGCCGGCGCTGTCGCCCTCGACCAGGAATATCTCGGTGCCCGCGGCCGCGTCGCGCGTGCAGTCGGCCAGCTTGCCCGGCAGGCGCAGCTTGCGCGTCGCCGATTGCCGCTTGGTTTCCTTCTCCTGCCGCTTCTTGAGCCGGTCTTCCGCCTGCTCGACGACGAAGTCGAGCAGCTTGTCGGCCTCGGCCGGGCTCTCCGCCAGCCAGTGATCGAAATGATCGCGCATCACCGTCTCGACCAGCCGCTGCGCGTCGGGCGAGGACAGCTTGTCCTTGGTCTGGCCCTGGAATTCCGGCTCGCGGATGAACACCGACAGAACCGCGCAGCACGAACTCATCACGTCGTCCGCCGTCACCAGCGCCGTCTTGCGGTTGTTGGCGCGCTCGCCATGGCTGCGCAGCGCCCGCGTCAGCGCGTTGCGCAGGCCTTGCTCATGCGTGCCGCCCTGCGCGGTGGGGATCGTGTTGCAATAGGAATGGACGAAGGGGTCGATCTGCGGCGTCCAGGTCGCCGCCCATTCGACCGCGCCCTTGCCGTCCTTGTTCTCGGTGCGGCCGAAGAATTCGCGCTGCGTGACGGTGTTGCTGGCGCCGACCTCGCCCTTGAGGAAATCCAGCAGGCCACCGGGGAATTTCAGCGTGTCCTCGGCCGGCGTGTCGCCCTTGATCAGCACCGGATCGCATTTCCACCGGATCTCGACGCCGCGGAACAGATAGGCCTTCGATTTGATCATCCGGTACAGGGTCGCCGGCGAGAAATGCGTCTCCTTGCCGAAGATCTGCGGGTCGGGATGGAAGGTGACGATGGTGCCGCGCCGGTTGACCGCGCCCATGTCCTTGAGCTTGCCCGCCGCCTTGCCGCGCTCGAAGCGCATCTTGTGGCTGCGCTTCTCGCGCGCGACATCGACCTCCATCCAGTCCGACAGCGCGTTCACCACCGAAGCCCCGACGCCGTGCAGGCCGCCCGAAGTGTCGTAGACCTTGCCGCCGAACTTCCCGCCGGCATGCAGCGTGGTAATGATCACTTCCAGCGCCGACTTGTTCTTGAACTTGTGGTGCATGTCGATCGGGATGCCGCGGCCGTTGTCGCGGACCGTCAGAACGTCGCCGGCGGCGAGTTCCACCTCGATGCGGTTGGCGAATCCGGCCACCGCCTCGTCCATGGAATTGTCCAGGATCTCCGCTGCCAGATGGTGCAGCGCCCGCTCGTCGGTGCCGCCGATATACATGCCGGGGCGCCGCCGCACCGGTTCGAGACCTTCGAGAACCTCGATGTCCTTGGCGGTATAGGCTTTGGCGGCCGGTGCGTCGGCGTCGAAAAGATCGGGATCTTTGGCCATCGTGCTGCTTGTGCCGGACATGTGCGATTCGCGGCAAGGTTAGCGAAAACCGCACGCTGCCGCCGTATTTACTTTTCATTAGCATCGCAAAGCGCCGCGCGGGGCCGATGCGGCTGCCGGATAACCTTTATTCGTCTCAGAGAATTTTAAGAACCGCGACCTACTATCGCGGCTTGCCCCGCATGCGCGGGGCGATTGGGCAGGGGTGCCAGGTGGGTTTTGGACAGCAGCTGAGGGTCAGGCGCAGCGCCGATGTGCGCGTTCTGAACGCGCAGCTCGATCTCGTCGCCTCCGCGATGCGCACGACGCGGTTCACCTCGCCGCTATGGGCGTTGGTGCTTGCCTGGGCCGGCTCGGCCAGTTTCGGCTATCTCGGCAGCCGCCCGTTCGAGCAGACGGTCCTGTTGCCGTGCATCGTGTCGATCACGATGTTCCTGGCTTCCAACATCGTCTCCTTCTATCAGATGACGACGGCCGGTCAGACCGACTACGAAGCGGTGCGCCCCTGGTTTGCGCGCATGACCGTTCTGCAGATCGTCATCAGCATGACCTGGGGGCTCGTTCCCTGGCTGCTGTGGGATCCCGGCAATTCGATCAACCACATCTTCCTCGCCGGCGCCACGATCGCCATGCTGTCCACGCTGATCGTGACGCGCGCGACGCATATGGACATGTTCCTCGCCTGTCTCGCGCCGATCTCGGCCGTGGCGGCGCTGCGCTTCGCCTTCGGCACCTCGCTGCTCGACTACGGCACGGCCGTCCTCATTCCGGCCTTCGCGGCGCAGCTCTTCTTCGACGGCCGCCGCCTCGCCCGCCGCGTCGATGAGGATGCGCGGCTGCGCTTCCAGGTCGAGGATCTGGCGCGCGAACTGGAAGAGACCCGCGACGAGGCGCTGCGCAAGCGCTTCGAGGCCGAGACCGCGAACGCCTCGAAGACCGCCTTTCTCGCCAATATGAGTCACGAGCTGCGCACGCCGCTCAACGCCATTCTCGGCTTTTCGGAGATCATCGCGCAGGAATGCTTCGGCCCCGTCGGGTCGCAGCGCTACAAGGAATATGCTGGCGATATCCATTCCTCGGGCGCCCATCTGCTGAGCCTGATCAACGACCTGCTGGACGTCGCCAAGATCGAGGCCGGCAAGATGGAGATCGCGCCGAATCCGCTCGACGCGCGCCGCACCTTCGACATTGCGCTCAAGCTGATCGGCGCCAAGGCGCGCGAGCGCCAGCAGACCCTGGCGATCGAGATCGACGGGGCGGCCCCCGCGCTCTATGCCGATGAGCGTGCGCTCAAGCAGATCCTGATCAATCTCGTCTCCAACGCGGTCAAGTTCACGCCGGAAGGCGGCCGCATCGCCGTCCGCGCCGATCTGGCGCGCTGCGGCGGTTTCCAGATTTCGGTGCAGGATAACGGTCCTGGCATCCCGCGCGAGAAGCTGGACAAGATATTCACGCCGTTCAGCCAGGTCGACAACCGCTACGACCGCCAGGCCGGCGGCACCGGTCTGGGCCTCGCGCTGGTCCGCGGCCTGGCCGAACTGCATGGCGGCCGCGCCTGGCTCGAAAGCGAGCCGGGCAGGGGCTGCTGCGCCTATGTCGTGCTCCCGGCAAGCCTGCCCGATGCGAGAGAAACCGCCGACGCCGCGGCGGCCTAAGCGGCGCGACGGCTCAACCCGGCTGAATGTCCGTGAAAATCGCGCTGGGGTGCAGGCGCAGGAACGCGGAAACCAGCGGCTGCCTGTCGCCGGGCACGGGCCTGGTCAGCGACGCCCATGCGTCGGCATCCTCGCTCGTGACCCCGGTTGCCGAGGCGAGTGCCGCGCCGGTCAGGCCGGTCGATTTCAGCGCCGCACCCAGGCCGATCGCCCAGCGCGGCGGGGGGCCGCCGGGATTGACCTTGAACGTGTTCTCGCCGACCTCGCGCATCCATTGCGTCACGCGGTCCGACAGATAGCCGCCCGTGATGCCGAGGAACGAGATGAGATAGGGGCTCATGTCGGCCTGCGTGCTTCCGTTCGCGCTCTGCGTCATCGCCAGCATGCCGGCGGCGGCGAAGAAGAACAGCGCGAAGGCGACGCCTGCGCCCAGCCCGATGCGGAACAGGATGTCCCAGAAGCTGCGCCCGTCGGGATTCTTCAGGAAATCCTGGCTGATGTAGATCAGGCTGCCGAGAATCCCCATGAAGATCGACAGCGTGAGCACCAGCATCATCTTCGGCAGCAGCACGATGCTGTAGGCGTTTTCGCCGACCAGCGTCTTGAACGAATAGAAGTCCTCGCACAGGTTCCAGTATTCGTCGTTGTCGAGGGCGCTCCCCTTCGGCGCGACGGAATCGTCGAGCTGCTTCTTCTGCGCCGCCAATGCCGCGAGCTGGCCGCGATAGGACTGCACGATGCTGATGCCGGTGTCGTAATCGGTATGCGCCGCGGTGTAGTCGCGCAATTCGGCGTTGACCTTGTCGCGGAAGCTGTCCAGTGCCGCGCGCGCCGCGGTCGTGTCGCCGGCGGCGGATGCGAGATCGGAATAGTACTGCGCGAAATAGCCGGTCACGTCGCTGCCGAAGTCGAGAATGGGAAGCTGCGAGAAGTCCGAGGGTTGCTCGGCCGGGGCCGGCGCGGCGCCGTTCGGGACCGCCGCCGCGGGCACCTCGCCCGAGGGCGGCGGCTTGGCGCCCGACACCGGCGCG
>DASWOE010000329.1:0-10172 GCA_036398875.1 Rhizomicrobium sp. | reverse complement strand
GCGACCTTCCTGCTCGCCGGGCTCGCATCGGCTCTAGGGGCGGCCGCAGCGATGGCGATACCGCAACACGCTGATCGCGAATCGTCAGCATGATCGTGCGCTGAACAGGATGAAAATGAGAACCGCGCGGGCGGGCGAAGCAGGGTTGGCGTGGCGGCTGCTTCGCCCGCCCGCCAAAAGAAATGGCGCGCTCTACCGGATAAAGATGAGAACTTCGCGGGCGGGCAAAGTAGGGTTGGCGTGGCGGCTACTTTGCCCGCCCGCCAACAAAGATGGCGCACCCGGCAGGATTCGAACCTGCGACCTTCGCCTTCGGAGGGCGACACTCTATCCAGCTGAGCTACGGGTGCGTGGGCGGCCTCTATAGCCCATGCGTCGGGCCAGCCGCAAACCGGCCGGCTCAGCGCGTGAGATAAGGCAGGAAGATCATCAGACCCAGCACCGCCGCGCCGATGGCGGTGATCAGCACTGCGCCGGCGGCGATGTCCTTCGACATCTTTGCCGAGGCATGGAAATCCGGCGAGACCATGTCGCAGGGATGCTCGAAGGCGGTGTTGACGCCCTCCGACACCCAGACCAGCACGATGGCCACCACCAGCCAGCGCCAGTCC
Organism: Rhizomicrobium sp.; assembly: GCA_036398875.1. GTDB lineage: Bacteria > Pseudomonadota > Alphaproteobacteria > Micropepsales > Micropepsaceae > Rhizomicrobium. Next base: position 9,561 of record DASWOE010000329.1, on the reverse strand, counting down.
GCGTCGCCGAGGCGCAGGGCCAGGCCGGCGCCGATCACAAGGATCGTGGCGGCGAGATGCAGCCGGGCATTGGGCTGGGTGCGCAGCATCACGGCGATGCCGGCGAGCGCATGGCCAACGCTTTTGAGGCGGCCGGCAACGGTGAAGCCCGGATCGGCCCGCGTCTCGCTTCCGCCGGATGCGGGCATGGGACTCAGCCGAACGCCCGCAGGGCGGACGACACCGCCTCGTCCGCATGGCCCCAGACCAGGCGCTTCCATTCCGCGGTGTCGGGAAAGAAAGCGTCGCGCAGCTCCAGCCGGATGCGTTCGGCCTGGCCGTGCCCATGCCGGCCGGGCGCGAAGCAGTGCAGCCAGTTGTCCTTGCGCAACGCGTTGAACACGGCGCGGGTGTCGCGGGTGCCGACCTCCAGCGCCGCGAAGGTCAGCTCCACCGCCTTCAGCCATTTGGCGACGGCCCGGTCGATCGTGCCGGACAGCGGCGCCGAAACCGACTCGCCCGCCTCGCTCGACGCCACGCGCCGGCCCCACATCGCCTTGGCCCGCGCATAGGCTGCGCTGCCGGGCATGTCCTCGGTGATCATCTCGCCGGCGCCGAAATCGCCCAGGCCGGTGTGGAAGTCGATCACGGTCAGCCGCTTCACATGCGCCAGGGTCTCGACGAAGACGTCCTTCAGCATCTTGACCGACCAGGCCTCCTTCGCGCCGCCGTAATAGACGCCGTCCGGATATTTGTACTGGCCTTTCGAGATCGCCTCCTGCAGCGCGAAGGCGCCGTGGCTCTTGAGATATTCGATCAGCTTGACGTTGGCCCGGATGAGCGCCTCCTCGGAAATATCCTTGGGCGAAATCGCCGCGGCGAGCTTGTCGTAAGGCTCGTTGGCCGGCGGATGGGCGAAGTCGATGCAATTGCGGTTGATGTCGGCATTGTCCTCGTTGACGCGGCGGTCCCAGGAGAAGCCATAAGGATTGAGCGCGTGCAGCAGCACGATCTTGGTGTCGGCCGGCGCGCGCGCCGCCAATCCCTCGCGCATCAGCCCGGTCTGCACGCCCGAGCCGAAATAGCCCTCCACGCCATGGGTGGCGGAAATCAGAAGCAGCGCCTTGCTCGCCTCGCGCGGCCCGATCACCGCGGTGTCGAGGAACAGGGGCTTGCCGTCGCGGCCTTTCATCTGCGGATGGACGCGCGACACGATTTCGATCCCGGCCTGCTCGCTCGCCTGGATGAAGGCGTGGCGCGCCTGGCGGTAATCGGCGGGAAAATGTTCGGACGGATCGGCGGTCATGGCTATAGTCTAGCGTTACTTCAGGACCGATTTAAATGTCGCCCTTCGGGCCTTTGGAGGAATTCCGCCGCCGTCCGATCGGCGATCTGACGGCGGCGCGGGCGCGGATGCAGGGCGCGCGCCGCCATCCCATCGCGCGTTCGAATGCGCATTACGGCGAAGGGCTGGTGGCGGCGCGCAGCGTCGGCTTGGCGGGCGAGAATTTCTACCATGCCACGCGCAACCCGCCCTATTGGCGGCGGATCGAAGGTTCGATTCCCGATCTTCTGCTGCGCGAGACGGTCGGCGCCCTGCTGGCGCGGGTGAACGCGCGGCTGGGCGCGGCGGGCTTGGAACTGTTCCTGCTCGACGCCTGGCGGCCGAAAGCGGTGCAGGCCTATTTCCACGACGTGTGGATGCCGGCGGAGCTGCTGCGGCGCGATCCCGCGCTCGCAGGCGAGGCGCTGACGCGCGCGGTGGAGCGCTATTGGGCGGCGCCGAGCCGCGACGACGCCTCGCCGGCGCCGCACGCGACCGGCGGGGAGGTGGATCTGACCGTGCGCTGGATCGGCGGCGAGCCGCTCTGGATGGGCTCGATCTTCGACGATGCGACGCCGCTTGCGCATCGCGACCGCTTCGAGACCTTCGGCGATTCGGCGATGTCGTTCTCCGACGAGGAAGCGCGTGCCAATCGCCGGCTGCTGCATTGGGCGATGGCGGAACAGGGCTTTGCCGGCCTGCCCGACGAATGGTGGCATTTCTCCTGGGGCGACCAGATCTGGGCGAAGCTCGGCGGCGCGGACGCGGCGCATTACGGTCTTGCCCGCCCCCCTTTTGGGGACGGGTGAGTTATTTCAGGATCGGCCGGAACACGCCGTCCCAGCTCTCGCCCGGCGCGTTGTCCTGGTAATAGGCGACGCGCGCCAGATGCAGGTCGTAGAGCTTCTGGCTGGCGCCGGAGAGCTTGCGGCACTGCTCGATCAGCTCGCGCGCCTTGTCCCATTGCTGGGTGCGCACCGACTGGAAGATGTGGTCGTGGAAGGTCAGCAAGGCGCGGAATTTCGGGCTGGCGCGCATCACCGGGCTGCCCAGCATGGCATAGAGCTTCATCGGCGTGTCGTGCGCGCCGGCGGCGATATAGTCGACTTCCAGGAAGGCGAAGCCGCGCTCGGCGGCCTTGCGCGTGTCCTCCGCCACCACCACCGCCGGCCCGTATTGCGCCGAGAGCTCCTGGATGCGCTCGGCCTCCACCGCGCAATCGCCGGTGACCGAATAGGCGGTGCGGCCATGCGCATTGAAGCCGCCGGCAATGGCCTGGCCGGTGGAAAGCCCGATGCCGATCTCCACCGGCGCGAAGGCGACGCCGTCATTGCGCCGCTCGCGCGTGATGACTTCGTTGCTGCGGGCGATGGCTTCCATCATCGCATTGGCCGCTTCGCAGGCATGGATCGCATGTTCGGGATCGTCCAGCGGCGCGTTCCAGAAGGCGCTGAAGCCGTCGGCGGTCAGCCGGTCGATGGTGCCGCCGCGCGCCAGGGCCACGTCCATCAACGGCACCAGCACGCGCCGCATCAGTCGCGTGAACGCCGCCGGATCGTCCTTGAAGGACGCGGCCAGGCCGGAGAATTCACGCACGCCGCAGCGCAGATAGGTGACGGTGCGGCTGACGCCTTCGAGTTTCAGGAGTTCGGGCCGCCTTGCGATCTGTTCGATCACCGCCGGCGGCAGGGATTCGGCAAAGGCGCTGCGCACCCGCGCCCGCGACACCGCCACGGAAATCGCGCGCACCGCCGCGGCCATGGCGAAGGTGAGGATCAGGCCGATGCCCGGTCCCAGCGCGTCCAGCAGCACGTGCTCGGTGGCATAAAGCCGCCAGGAGACGAAGAGCGCCCCGGCGACGCTGACGCCGGTGAACAGCCCCGACCATAGAAGCCCGAAGCGCACGAAGATGACGATGACCGCCAGACCGAAGATCGCCAGGCAGATCAGCTCCGCCTGGATGGCCGAGGCCGGACGGCGCAGCGGCGCATCCGCGAGGATGTTCTCGAGCGCCTCGGCATAGACCGACGCCACGCTGCGCGGCCCGACCGGGGTCGCGATGGCGGCGCCGGGCGGGCCCAGGACGACGATGGCATGCGCCAGCCTTGCGCGCGGGATCGATCCGTCTTCCAGGTTTGCGGCCGAAAGGCCGGGTTGCGCGGACGGGCCGGAAAAGGCGATCCACAGCGTGCCGTCGGGTGCCGTCGGCACGTCGCCATTGGGCGTCGCCACCGCGGCGATGCCGGCCCTGGTGCCGAACAGGCCGATATCGCCCTCGTCGCTGCGCAGCGAGAGATAGGTCTTGTTCTGCGCCACGCGGATCGCTTCGGCGGCGAGCGACGGCACGGCCACGCCGTTCAACTGAAACACCAGCGGCATGCGCCGCATCGTGCCGTCGGCGTCGAAGGCGAGATTGAGCGCGCCCACGCCCTGGCTGCGCCGTTCGATGCCGGCCAGCGCGCCGGCCGCGGCCTTGAAATCCGGCGCATGGCCGAACGGATTGCGGCTGCCGAGGAACCGCAGCGTCGCATGCAGTGCCGGGCTGCGGCCATCGGGCTGGCCGACCAGCGCGAAGCCCGTGATCGTGGCGAACTGCGCGGCGGCATTCGCCAGCGCGTCGTCCGGGCTCGGAAGCTGCGCCAAGGCCGCGCGCAGGGAATCGTTGGCGGCGCCGGGCGGCACCAGCGGAACCAGGCTTTTGGGCGACGCCGCATCGGGCATATCCAGCGGAAAGGCCAGCACGGCCATGGCGGCCCCTTGCGTCTTCATCGCGCCGAGCAATTTGGTCAGCACCGCATGCGGCCAGGGCCAGGGCCCGAACCGCGCCTGGCTTCTGGCGTCGGCCTCCAGCGTCACGACGGAAAAACCGGACCGGGCGACGGCGTCGTGCGGGGCGCGCGGCTGCACCCGCTGATAGGAATCGAACAGCAGGCCCCGCAAGGCCGTGGCCATCGTCGCGGTATCGGCGCCGAGCACGAACAGCGCCGCCGCCAGCATGAGGCTCGGTAGCGCCCAGATGGCGAGCGGTCTGCCCTGACGATGCATGTCTGATCCCAAGCCCGTGAACGCGAATCCTAACACGTCATCGCGGAAGATCGGTGCCGCCGCAACCAGGACCCTGAAACGGTCGCCCGGGCGGCGGCGGATTTGCGCGGCAGCGGCCGACAGGTTCGCCGAAGCCCTGCCCAGGGGCGCGTTGGTCTCGATTAATCCTTTGTAAACGTAAAATATTTTCTTCCAATCACATTTCTTGACGGCCCCGTCATTTTTACTTGCCCTCACGGCTGACAGGCGTATTGTCCGGCTGAAGCAAACCGCCAGAGTGCGACTTCGGGAGAGCGAATATGGACCAAAACATCACCAAGGATCCCGCCTACAATGCGGTCGATCCTGCCGATTTTCCGGCGATGCTCGACACCAAGCGCTATGGCGAGCGGTCCACCGCCTTCGACAAGATCATCAGCGCCACCCATGATCATTTCTGGGATCCGCTGGACAGGAAATATATCGACTTCTCCCAGCCTTTCGATCTGGAGAGCGAGTATCTCGTCAATCCCGACCTGAACGGCGACCTCAAGACCGCCATCGGCGACAAGCTCGACGCCCGGCAGAAGATCAAGCTCGCCAATCTCGACACGCTGTGGTCGCTGTCCTCGATCCTGCATGGCGAGCAGGGCGCGCTGTCGCTGTCGGCCTCGCTCTGCCACATCCTGCGCGATCCCGGGGCGCAGGAATACGCCGCCAACCAGACGCGCGAGGAAGCGCGTCACGTCACCGCGTTCTCCAAATATATCCATGCGCGCTGGGGCGCGCCGTGCCAGGTCGGTCCCGCGCTCGGCAATCTGCTCAACGACATGGTCTCCTCGCCGCTGGTGTGGAAGAAGATCGTCGGCATGCAGATGCTGGTCGAAGGCCTCGCCATGGGCGCCTTCGCCACCTTCTTCAAGGAGGCGCGCGACCCGCTCATGCGTCATCTGATGCAGATGGTGATGACCGACGAGGCGTTCCATCACAAATTCGGCAAGATCTGGGCCGATCGCACCATTCCGCATCTGTCGAAATCCGAGCACGAGCTGATCGAGGACTGGGCGGCGCAGGTGTTCCAGGTGCTGCTCTACAATCTCGGCTCGCCCGACCAGAAGGCGTGGATCTATCGCGAGGTCGGCCTCGACCCCGCCTGGTGCCAGCAGGCCTTCATGGAGGCGCTGACCGATGCGGCGATCCGCGAGGAGATGCAGGACGCCACCAACATCTTCCGGGTGCTGGTCAAGACGCTGCTGAAGGCCGGCATCATCACCGAGCGCACCAAGCCGGTCTATGCCGCCTATCTCGACATGGCCGAGCTCTATTCCGAGAGCGACCGCATGGTCGGCGACGACATCGCGGAGGAGGGCATCAAATATCTCCTGCAGCTGAACGGCGGCACCAAGCTCGGCGTCTCGCTGCTCGCGGCGGAATAGCGTTTTCGCGAAGTGCGGGACTGCGAATTGAGAAAGGGGCGGTCAAGGCCGCCCCTTCTTGTTGCGCGGTCCGCCGTCCTCGTCCACGCTCGCCGCGGCCCCAAACCGACGGAGCGCCTGTCATGAAAGCCGCTGTCTTCCAGGCGCTGCATCGTCCGCTTGTGGTTGAGACGCTGGCCGATCCGCGGCCCGGAGCCGGCGAGGTCCTGATCCGCGTCGGGCGCTGCGGCATCTGCGGCAGCGATCTGCACATGACCGAAGAGCCGGCCTTCGGCGTGCCGGCCGGCACCGTGCTCGGGCACGAATTCGCCGGCGAGATCGTCGAGCTCGGCACGGACGCACAGGGCCTGCGCGTCGGCGATCGCGTCGCGGTGGCGCCTTTGCGCGGCTGCGGCGCCTGCCCGGCCTGTCTCGCCGGCGAGCCGGCCTGGTGCCACCGCATGATGCTGCAGGGCGGCGGCTATGCCGAGTTCGCCCTGGCGACCGACCGCCAATGCCTGGTGCTGCCCAGGACCACCTCGGTCGAGGACGGCGCGCTGGTCGAGCCGCTCGCCGTGGCACTGCATGGCGTCATGCTGTCCGGGCTGAAGGCCGGGGCGCGCGTGCTGGTGATGGGCGCCGGGCCGATCGGCCTGGGCGTCGCGTTCTGGGCGCGCCGGCGCGGCGCGGCCAAGGTTGCGGTCGCCGACCTCAACACGCTGCAATCCGAGCGTGCGCACGGCCTGGGCGCGACGGCCTTCGTGACGGTCGAGGCCGATGCCAAGGCGCGGGTCGAAGCGGCTTTGGGCGGTGCGCCGGACATTGTGTTCGAATGCGTCGGCCGCCCCGGCGCCATTGCCCAGGCGCTCGACTATCTGGCACCCCGCGGCACCATCGTCCTGATGGGCCTGTGCACCGCGCCGGACAGCTTCGTGCCCTTCGCGGCCGTCTCCAAGGAAGCGCGGCTGATCACCTCGGCCTTCTTCAACATGGGCGAGTACCAGGCGTCGCTCGACGCGCTGGACGGCGGGCATGCCGCGCCGCACGCCATGATCAGCGATACGGTCGCGCTGGCGCTCCTGCCGGAGGCGTTCGAATCCCTGCGCAAGCGCACCTCGCAGTGCAAGGTGATGGTCCGGCCGCAATAAGGACCCGCGGGACGGCTTGAGCCCGCCTCGGGTTCCTGCTATGAATGAATGTTCATTCACAACGCGGCCGAATGATGGGCACGGCGCAAACGAGCGCGGCAACGGAAAAAAGCGGTGGCGACGACAAGCGCGCCCGGCTGCTCGCGGCGGCGCTCGACCTGTTCGAGAGCCGCGGCTTCGACGGTGTCGCGGTGCCCGAAATCGCCGCCAAGGCCGGCGTCGCGACGGGGACCGTCTACCGCTATTTCGCCAGCAAGGAAGCGCTGGTCAACGCCCTCTATCGCCACTGGAAGGACACTTACAACGCCCTCGTCCTGGCGCCGCTGCCGGCCGGCATCCCGATCCGCGAGAAGTTCTCCGCCTATTGGCAGCGGATGATGCTGTTCGCCCGCACCCATCCCCGCGCCGCCCGGTTCATGGACCTGCATCACCATGCGGCCTATCTGGATGACGAATCGCGGTCCCTGAGCCGGGCCTATATCGACGTGGCGCAGGACTTCTTCGCCGAGGCCGGGGCGTCCGGCGCCATCCGCGCCATCGAGCCCGACCTGGTGATCGCCCTGATGTGGGGCGCGGCCGCCGGACTGACCAAATTCGCCGCCCAGGGCGCGCTGCGCTCCGACGCCATGACGGCATCCCAGATGGAAGAGGCGCTGTGGCGCGCCATCGCAACCGATTGAAGGAGGACATCATGGCCCGCAAACGCAAAGGCGACGGACAGACCGCGCTCATCACCGGCGCCAGCATGGGGATCGGGCTCGAACTGGCGCGCTGCTTCGCGGACGCGGGCTACGATCTCGTCCTCACCGCCCGCTCGGCGGCGGCGCTCGAAAAGATCGCGAGCGACTTCGCCGCCAAATACAAGATCAAGGCCACCGCCATCGCCGCCGATCTCGGCGTCATCGGCGCCGGCAGCGCGCTTGCCGAAACGGTCCGCGCGCGCGGGATGAGCGTGGACGTGCTGGTCAACAATGCCGGCTATGGCGTCGCCGGCGCGTTCGCCGGCTCCGACCTCGCCGGCCAGATGGGGATGATCGACCTCAACATCCGCGCCCTCGCCGAACTGACGCATGCCTTCTGGCCGCGCCTGCTGTCGCAGGGCCGCGGCGGCGTGCTCAACGTCGCCTCGACCGCCGCGTTCCAGCCCGGACCGCTGATGGCCGTCTACTACGCCTCCAAGGCCTTCGTCCTCTCCTTCTCCGAGGCGCTGTGGAAGGAGGCGGAGGGCAGCGGCGTGCATGTGAGCTGCCTGTGCCCGGGCCCGACGCAAAGCAATTTCCGCGAGCGCGCCGGCACCGGCAAGACGAAGCTCACCAATCTCGGCACGCCGATGAGTTCGGCGTCGGTGGCACGCCTGGGCTATCGCGGCTTTGCGAAGAACCAGCGCGTCGTCATCACCGGCGCGCGCAACCGGATGCTCGCAATGCTCACGCCCTTCCTGCCGCGCAAGATCCTGCTCGGCATCGTCCATGACATGCAAAGTCCGGCTTAAATCCGCCGCAAAGCGACCCCAGGCTGCCTGTTGCCGGCGCGGGGGGAAAGCGGTGCGCACACGGATGATCGCCGCATGGGCAATGGCGGCTGCGGCACTGGCGGCCGCGTTGACGGCCGGCGCCGCGCAGGCGGCCTCCTGTTCGCCGTCGCGCATTGCCGGCAGCGCGACCGCGCTGCAGGACAGCCGCTTCGCCCTCTCGCAACTGCCGCCGCACGACGGCACCGCCACCGCCATTCCGCTCGAGACCGGCAACGCGATCGCGGACATCAAGACGCGGCTCGCCGCCTTCATCACCGCCTATATGAGTTGCCAGCGCACCAATGCCGATCCGGACGGCATCCAGATCGACCTGTCGCGGCTGGGCTGGGCGCGCGCGCCCGACGCCGCGCCGCCGTCCTCGAGCGGCGCCGGCCCCTTCAAACCCGACCCCACGCTGACCTTCGAGGCGCGCCCCGTCGCAAGCCGGATGCTGGGGATCGTCGCCCGCTTCGGCGTGCCCTGCGGCAGCGATGCGCTCCTCATGCTCTTTTCCGCAAGCGAGGACACATGGGCCGAAACGATGCGGGTCGGCGCCGTGCCCTATGGCGATCTGTCCCACGGCCACGAAGCCTTCGACTATGCGGTATCGCCGCCCGACGATGCCGGCCATTGGTTCCTGGTCGAAAAGCACCTTCCCGTAACCTGCCTCCCGTTCAACGCCGCCATCGCCTATAGCGTTCTGCGCGCGGGCCCCGTCGCCGCCAGGCCGCGCCTCCTGTTCAGCGGTCATGATGCGATGTTCTCGGGCGATGGCGACACGGGCCGTGTCAGCGCCGAAAGCGACGGCTTCGAGGTCCGCTTCCACGACCACGGCGATGCGGCCGATATCAGGGAGATCGTCCGCCGCTATTCCGTCGCCGGCAACACGGTCCGGCCCATTGACCCGGACGATCCGTGAGGGGTTAACCTGGGGCCATGGCTGTCACGAAAATCGGCGACTTCGTCACCATCGGCCGCGACGGCGCCGTCGCCACCGTCACGATGGATCGCGGCGACGGCCGCAACGCGCTGTCGCGCCAGCTGATCCTGGAACTCACGCAAGCCGCGCGCGGCTTTGCCGACGACATCGAGACACAGGCGGTGATCCTGACCGGTGCGGGGGCCTTCACCGCGGGTGCCGATCTCAAGGATCCGGCG
>DASWOE010000328.1:0-5000 GCA_036398875.1 Rhizomicrobium sp. | reverse complement strand
CGGGTGACCTCGATCGAATCATATTCGTTGTAGGCGCCCGAGGCGGTGCGGTCGGCATTGTCGATGAAGAGCGTGACCTCGGCCATGTTGCGGGACGGCCGGCCGCCCGAGCCGGCGAAAATGACGTCGTCCATCTCGCCGCCGCGCAGCGAGGAGGGGCGCGTCTCGCCCATCACCCAGCGCAGCGAGTCGAACAGGTTCGACTTGCCGCAGCCATTGGGACCCACCACCGCGGAAAGGCCGGGCTCGACGAAAAGCTCTGTCGATTCGACGAAGGACTTGAATCCCGACAATCTGAGCCTGGTGAACTTCAAATGCGATGCGCCGTCCTACGCAAGAAGAGCCGGCGGCTACTTCTTCGCCAGCAGTGAATCCAACTTCGCCTTGATCTCGGGCCATTGCGCGCCGGCGGTCTGAACTTCGCCGTTGATGACAAAGGTCGGCGTGCCGTTGATCCCGTAACGCGATTGCGCATCCTGCGCGACGGTCATGACACGGGCATTCTTGTCCTTGTCCTTCATGCACGTTTCGGCCTGCTCGGCGCTCATCCCGGCGATCTTCGCCTGATCGACGATGCCGCCTTCGACGTCCTGAACGCCGTATTCCGGGTCCCACTTGGCCTGATTCCGGTAAAGCTGGTCAATGAAGGCGAAATAGTTATCCGCAGGCAAACAGCGCGCGAGCGATTCGGCCGCAACGTCCGGTTGGCCGATGGGGAAGACGCGGAAGATGTAAAACACCTTGCCGGTGGCGATATAATCGCGCTTCAGGACGGGAATGCCTTCCGCATTGAAGTGGGCGCAGTGCGGACACATCGGCGCGGCATATTCGATCGCCACGATCTTGGCCTTGGGATCGCCCAGCGTGCGGTCGTCGGCGGTGGCGGCGCCCGCCGGACCGCCGGCGGCGGCCTGGAGCGTGCCGTCGGACGAACTGCCGAGGACATACCAGGCCGCTATGCCGAGCACGAGCAGTGCCGCGACGATGATTCCCAGCAGGACCTGATTGCGACTCACGGGCCGTCTCCAGCGTCTGAAATGCCGCCTGCTTTTGGCAGAGCGCGGGCGAAGCTTCAATCCTGGCGGGCGGGAGGCAATCCGGCGCTATTTGGCCAGCCGGCGGTCGAGCTGGTCCTTGAGCAGGTCCCAGGGATATTCGCCGGAATAGACCGGCTCGCCGTCGATGATGAAGGTGGGCGTGCCGTTGACGCCGAAGCGCGATGTGGCGTCCTGCGCCACCTGCAGCGTGCGCTGCTCGGTCGTCTTGTCGTCCATGCAGCGCGCGGCCTCGTCGGAGGACATGCCGGTGCGGCCCGCCATCGCGACGATGGCGGCGCGGACGTCGGCAATGTCGTGGCCGTCCGGATCCCATTTGTCCTGGTTGCGGTACATCGTGTCGATGAAGGTGAAGTACTGGTCGGACGGCAGGCAGCGCGCGATGCCTTCCACGGCGAGGTCGGGCGCGCCGATGGGAAAGACGCGGAAGATATAGAACACCTTGCCGGTGTCGATGTACTGCGACTTCAGGCGCGGAAATTCGCGCATGTCGAAGGCGGCGCAGATGGGGCACATCGGGGCGGCATATTCGATCATCTTGATCGGCGCCGTCGGCGAGCCGAGCGTGCGCTCATAGCCGGCCGGAAGGCCCGCCGCGCCGTTCACCACGGCGACCGCCGGCGTGTCCGGCTTGTCGCCGATGGCGTACCAGGCGATGGCGCCGAGCGCGAGGAGCGCCAGCACGAGGATGCCGAGAAGGATTTGATTGCGGCTCACGATGCGACGCCTCAAGCCGTTGGGGCGCTATTTTTGACAGAGGCGGCCGGCGGGTTCAATCGGCCGGCTCAGATGGCTTGGGCGCGGCCGGCACGCCGGCGCGCGAGATTGTGCAGGGCCTCGCCCAGATTTGCAGGTCCTTGCCAGCGCCTGACGGGATCGTTTGCGGAGGGTTCCTGCGGCTTGGCGGGTTTCGGCGGCGGCGGGGGCGGTGCGGCGAGCGTTCCTTGCACGAAGCGCAGCCGCGTGACCGCGACGCGGCCGAGATAGGAGTTGATCCGGGCGCACAAGGCGCGGCTGTCGTGCTGCAGGAACAGCGCCGCGGCCGGCTCGGCCTTCAAGGTCAGCACGCCGCCGGCGGCGCTTGCGCTCAGCTTGATCGGGCGGGCGAGGCGGGCGGTTTGCGCGCCGGCAATCTCGGTCCAGCGCAGAACCAGCGCCGGCTCCGCGAAGCCCGCGCGCGCGAAAGCGGTCCGCGCCGCCAGCGTGGCATCGGCGCCAACGCCGCCCATCCAGCCGCGCCGTTTGGGCGGCTCCTCGGGTTGTTTCTCCTGCCGCGGTTGCGCCATGGTGGGAGTATGCCCGCCTCCGCGCCGAAGAAGCAAAAAGCAAAAGCCGTGGACGCAAAGTCAGTGCTCGCCTGGTACGACGTCCATCGCCGCAGCCTGCCGTGGCGCGCGAAAGCGGGGCGCAAGGCCGATCCTTATCATGTCTGGCTTTCCGAGATCATGCTGCAGCAGACCACGGTGCAGGCGGTCGGCGCGTACTATGTGAAGTTCCTGAAAGCCTGGCCGACCGTCGAAGCGCTGGCCGCGGCCGGGCAGGATGAAGTGCTCACCGCTTGGGCGGGGCTCGGCTATTACGCCCGGGCGCGCAATCTGCATGCCGCGGCGAAGGTCGTCGCGGGCGAATTCGGCGGGCGGTTTCCCGGCACCTATGAGAGCCTGCGGGCGCTCCCCGGCATCGGCGATTACACCGCCGGCGCGATCGCGGCGATCGCGTTCGGCCTGCCGCATGCGGCGATGGACGCGAACGCCGAACGCGTGATCGCGCGGGTGTTCGCGATCGACGAGCCCTTGCCGAAGTCCAAACCGGCGATGCGCGCGGCGCTGCAGGCGCTGGTGCCGGCGGCGCGGGCCGGGGATTTCGCGCAGGCGCTGATGGATCTCGGCTCGCTGATCTGCACGCCGAAGAAGCCGGCCTGCCGGAACTGCCCGTGGTTCGAGGGTTGCGAGGCACGCAAGCGCGGCATCCAGGACGAGCTGCCGGTCAAGGCGCCGAAGACGGTGCGGCCTTTGAAGCGCGGCGCGGCGTTCGTGGCGCGCGATGCGAGCGGCGCGGTGCTCCTGGTCAAGCGGCCGGAGAAAGGCCTGCTCGGCAACATGATGCAGCCGCCGCTGGGACCGTGGACGGATTCGTTTCCCTCACACGATGCTGCGATGTCGCAAGCACCTTTCCCGGCCAGCTGGAAAAAGCGTCTCGGCATCGTGCGCCACGGCTTCACGCATTTCGAGCTGGAGATCGAGGTCTATGTGACCACGCTGTCGTCCGCGGCGAGCCGCGCGTCGGCGCGGCGAGGGACCCCGCAGCGACAGCGCGCGGGGACCCAGGCATCGAAGCGCTGCGGCCCGCAATCGCCTGGATCCCCTTCCCCTCGTGATGCTTCGCGTCATTCGGCCGGGGACGACAGCGGTGCTTGGGTCGGGGATTTGAGCACCGTAGCCTTGCCGACCGTGATGAAGAAAATCCTCCATCACGCGTTCGACGACGACGGTCCGCTCTTCGCTCAGGCCAGATCGGCGCGCAGCCGCTGACGCAGCACATCGATCGGGATCAGTGCGCCATTGTGCTCGTATTGCCAGAAGGTCCAGCCGTTGCAGGCGTCCAGCCCCTGCACATGCGCCCCCATCTGGTGGATCGAGCCGGTGGCGTCGGCGCAGACCAGCGTGCCGTCGGCCCGGACCTTGGCGCGATGGCGCTTCTGCGTGCCGTGCAGCACGGTGCCCGGCGGCAGCATCCCGCGCTCCACCACCCAGCCGAAAGGAATGCGCGGCTCCGACCGCTTGGAACGCGTCACCTCGATGGCGTCGTCGGGCGCCGGCACGATCGCCGCGATGCGCGCGCGCGCCAGCTTGGCATAGCCGGGATCGCGCTCCAGCCCGATGAAGCGGCGGCCAAGGCGCCTTGCGACGGCGCCGGTGGTGCCGGAGCCGAAGAAGGGATCGAGCACGACGTCGCCGGGCTTGGTCGAGGACACGATCACGCGGTGCAGCAGGCTTTCGGGCTTCTGCGTCGAATGCGCCTTTTGGCCGTCGGCGCCTTTCAGCCGCTCATGGCCGGCGCAGATCGGCAGGTTCCAGTCCGAGCGCATCTGCAGCTCGTCGTTCAGCGCCTTCATCGCCTCGTAGTTGAAGGTGTATTGCTGCTTCGGATTCTTGGTCGCCCAGATCAGCGTCTCATGCGCGTTGGTGAAGCGGCGGCCGCGGAAATTCGGCATCGGGTTGGTCTTGCGCCACACCACGTCGTTGAGGATCCAGAAGCCGAGGTCCTGCAGGATCGCGCCGACCCGGAAGATGTTGTGGTAGGAGCCGATCACCCACAGCGTGCCGGTGTCCTTCAGCACGCGGCGCGCCTCCGCCAGCCATTCGCGGGTGAAGCGGTCGTAGTCGGCGAAGCTGCCGAACTGGTCCCAGGCATCGTCCACGGCATCGACCCTGGACTGATCGGGGCGGCGCAACTCGTTCTTGAGCTGGAGGTTGTAGGGCGGGTCGGCGAAGACGAGGTCGGCCACGCCGTCGGGCAGAGCGCGCATGCCCTGCACGCAATCGCCTTCGATCACCCGATCCAGTTCCAAACCCGCCATGCGCCCCACCATTTATCAACAGAAGGGTGCACAGTGATTCGGCAGGGACTCCGCGTCAAGAGTCCGTGTTGAATCAGGGCGTTAACGCCGAGTCGGCAAAAGCGGTGCTTTTAGAGTCCCCAGGATTCACACCGTACAAGATGTTGTGTACGGGCGCGAAGCTGCGGCGGTGATGGGGACAAGGGCCGTGCCGGGTCAGCGCCGACAGGTGTTCCGGCGTGCCATAGCCCTTGTTGTTGCGCCAGCCGTAATGCGGATGGGCGTCGTGCAGCGCCGCCATGATGCGGTCGCGCGTGACCTTGGCGATGATCGAGGCGGCGGCGATCGACACCGACTTGGCGTCGCCCTCGACGATGGTGTCGCAG
>DASWOE010000327.1:0-3084 GCA_036398875.1 Rhizomicrobium sp. | reverse complement strand
GCCGAACGCCGGACGAATGCCGGCCTGTGCGCCCTCGATGGCGAATTCCTGGCCGGCATCGATACGCTCGTCGTCATCAGCTTCGACTCGTCGCGGACGGCGCAGCAGGCGAGCCTCGCGGAGATCGCCGCCATAGGCTCGTTTCTCGACGATCCCGATCACACGCTCTTCGTGTGCCCCCATCACGATATCGGCGATGCCGGCGATCTGCCCGAGGGCGAAAGACGGGCGCGGCAGGCGCTCGAATTCCATCACCACGGCGATCCCGCCATTCCGGCACGGCAGTGCTTCGGCGATTTCGGCCTTTCGCTTCTGAGCGGCCTGGGCCTGGGGGTCAGGAACCGTTTCGGCCTGCGTCCCGCGAAACAGCCGGACGGCGCGCCGGCGCCCCTCGAAATCGCCGCCGAACTCGATCGGGCCGGGTTTATGGAAGGCGTTGCGGCCTTCAATCTTCATGCCCATTTGCCCCACTTCGAAAGGCTGGGCGACGGCATGGCGAAGCTCGACGTGCTGGCGCGTCAGCCGATCGATCCCGGCGCTCCGCCGCATCCTTTTGCTGCAAACGGGCGGCGTGATTTCGACGCGCTGTTGCAATCGAAACCCGGCATTTTTCCTGGTCGCGTGCTGATCTGCGATACGACGATTTGGAGCTCCACGGCGGGCGGCATCGACAACCTGCAGCGCTTCTGGCGAAATGTCGTGTCGCTGAAACGCGCCGCCGGATAGGTTGATCGGACAGCTTGTTCCTGTTATGTTCTTTTGCGCAGAGACGGGACCATGCGGACGCGATGTCGGATGAGTTGGCGCGGCACCGATTGTTCTTCGCGCTCCTGCCCGATGACGAGGCCCGCGAGCGGATCGTACGCCTGGCGCAGCTTCTGAAACAGGTTCATCGGGTTTATGCCGAGCCGATCAAGCCGCGGAACCTTCACGTCTCGCTGTTCCATGTCGATGCGTGGCGCGGCGTTCCGCCTGGCCATCTGCTGGGCGGTGCATTGGCCGCCGGTGCGGCGGTGAAGGCCGCGCCGTTCCGGCTCGCGTTCGACCAGACCGGCAGTTTTGCCGGCAGGGGCCCGGCAATGGACAAGTCCAGAAGTTGGCCCTTCGTGTTGTTCGGGGAAGGCGGCGGCGCGATCCAGTCCCTGCGCCGGGCGATGGCTGCGCAAATGCGCCGGCACGGTCTCGGCTACGCGGTCAAGGACGTGAGGGCGTTCGCGCCGCATGTCACGCTGTGGTGGGACAGCGGGATCATCGAAGCGCGGCCCGTCGCGCGGTTCGGCTGGACCGTGCGCGACCTGGTGCTGGTGGACAGCCTGCAAGGCTTGGCAACGCACAACCATCTCGCGCGCTGGCCATTGGGCGCGTAGTTTGGGCGCGAAGGTGATCCCGCCATGCCCTCCAGGCCCCGCCGCAAATTCGGTCCCTCGCAGAAGGACCGCATCTTCTTCGCGGTGCTCCCCGATGCCGAAACCGCCGCGCGCATCCACGCGCTGGCCGGGGCGCTGAAAGCGAAGCACGGCCTGGGCGGCACGCTGATCCTGCCCGAGCACCTGCACATCACGCTGTTCCACCTCGGCGATTGGCGGGAATTGCCGCAGGCCATTGTCGAGATCGCGTCGAAGGCGGCCGGCGAAATCGCCGCCGCGCCGTTCGAGGTCGCCTGCCGGCGGGCCGAAAGCTTCCGCAATAGCACCGGCGTCTATCCTTTCGTGCTCCTGGCCGAGCCGGGCGCCACGCCGCTGCATGCGTTCCAGCAAGCGCTCGGCGCGGCGCTGAAGAAGAACGGCCTGGGCGGCGCGACCCAGGGCGATTTCAAGCCGCATGTCACGCTGTTGCGCGACGACACCCGCGTAAAGCCGGTTCCGGTCGGGCCTCTCTCATGGACGGTGCGCGACTTCGTGCTGGTCCACAGCCTGCTCGGCCAGACGAGGCACATCCATCTCGGCCGCTGGCCGTTGCGCGATTGGCGGCCGCGCGGTTTCCCGGACCGCTACGCCGGCACGAGCGGATTGACGGGCTGATACACGAAAGAGGGGCCGGCGGCGGCCGCCGGCTTGGGAATCCCGGCCATCATCGCCTTGGCCTGGCCCTTCAGCGACATCATCAGGCCCAGCGCCCTGTTGAACTGGTTCTCGTCGTTGTGACCGTTGAACAGCGTGTGCAGCGCGCCGAGCAGGCTGGTGTAGCTGTAGTTGAAATTGTCGCTGGCGAGCGAGCCGGCCGTCGCGGGCGGCACGTCGTAGACGCCGCTCGCGTCGAACGGCACCGGCGCGCCGGCATAGGCATAGCCGTCCGGCGTGCCCGGCGCCGGCACCAGCAGACGCCCCTTCCGGATCTGCATGTAGCGATAGTAATGGGCATAGCCCGAACCCACGACCTCCAGGGGCGAGGTGGTGGTGCCTTCGCCCTGCTCGACGATCGTCGCGATGGCCTGTTGCGCCGTGGCGACGTCGGTGACGACGACGGATTCGTACATGATATCGGGTCCGACCTGATTGCGGGGCGGATCGACGAAAATGCCGTTCCCCAACGCCGCGATCGCGGCCGAAATCGCGGCGTAGAACTGCCCGATGGTGATCTCGTCGGCCGCGGCGAGCGCGGCCGGGAAATTGATCGGGTCTTCCGGCTGCTCGATGTCCAGATAGGTCTGCAGCTGCGCCATGGAGAACGGCGCCAGGCTGACGATGAGGCCGCTTTCCACCCCGCCCGGCAAGGGCCCCGGATAGGTGGGAATGAAGCCGGGCTTGTCGATCTGCGGCGACCCGCCGATCGCGTTCAGGACGTTGCACGCCAGCGTCATGTGCAGCATCTCCTGCACCACGACCGACTGGATGATTTCCGCGATCTCGCGGTTGGTGCCGTGATGGAGCGAGTACAGTCCGTAGAGATAGACCGGTATCGTCGCGTGTTCGAGCTGCACCGCCTGCTGCAGGGCGATGCGGACGGCCGCCGGCGAGGGCGCCGGTCCCGTCAATCCCTGGATGAGCGAACGCCGGAGACGGATCATGGCGGCTTTCTCCTATTTCGCTCTCAGGACCAGGCGGCGCGCGGCCGCGGCCGACTTGCAGCCGGCCTGCGCCGGCG
>DASWOE010000326.1:0-9585 GCA_036398875.1 Rhizomicrobium sp. | reverse complement strand
AATCTTGCGTCGCAGGGCGCCCTGGAGCGCAACGGCTTCGTGCGGCACGCGGCCGAGCACGATCCCGACGAGGGTGCGCTGATAGTGTGGCGGCGGGATTTGCGCTAATTTGAGGGCGATCCTTAGTCCCTTCTTAACAAGGCCTGGGCCATCGTGACCGAATCGACGCTCAGGCTTGTGCTCGTGGCGGCCTGCGCGCTGATCGATCCGGATGGCCGGGTGCTGATCGCTGAGCGCCCGCCGGGAAAAGCGATGGCGGGGCTATGGGAGTTTCCGGGCGGCAAGGTCGAGCCGGGCGAACGCCCGGAAGAGGCGCTGATCCGCGAGCTCGGCGAAGAGCTCGGCATCGTCGTGACGGAGCCGTGCCTGGCGCCCTTCACCTTCGCCTCGCACCGCTATCCCGATTTCCATCTCCTGATGCCGCTTTTTGTCTGCCGCCGCTGGGAGGGGACACCCGTCCCCCGCGAGCATACCGCGCTCAAATGGGTGAGGCCGCGCGAGCTGAGCCGATATCCGATGCCGCCGGCCGATCTGCCGCTCATTCCGATGCTGCGCGACCTGCTCTGAGCCGCCTCGCGCGCGCCGCGGGCGGTGCGACATCCATCGAATATGCGCTGATCGCCAGCATCATCTCCATCGTGATCTTCGCGGCCGTATCCAACATCGGCGCGACCGTGCTCTCGTTCTTCAAGGCGGTCGCGGATTTCGTTTAGAGTTCACAGCGCCTTGCGCCTTATCCGCCCGGCTTCTCGCCGGCGCTGCGCTCGGTCGTTCCCAATGCGGCGGCCAGCCGCGCCTTGGCGCTGCCGGGCTTGAGCGGCTGCGGCTGGCTCGCATGCGGCGCCCAGCCGGTCAGATAGACGATGTCGAAGGTCGCGCGCAGCCGGCCGTCGGGATCGGCGAAATGCGCTCCGTAATGCGCCAGCGCCGCCGCCAGCACGTCGCGGCGCAGCGGTTTGCGGCTGCGCTCGACCAAAGCGTTGGTCTCGCCCATCGCGCGCAGGTCGCGCACCAGGCCGGCGAAATCGCGATAGCGCGCGACCGTCCGCTCGACATCGGCGACCGGCAGGGCGAAGCCCGCGCGCTGCAGCAATCCGCCCAGGTCGCGAACGTCGGCGAAGGGCGACACGCGCGGACTGAGGCCGCCCGTCACCGCGATCTCCGCCGCCGCCAGCGATTGGCGCAGTTCGGTCAGCGTCTCGCCGCCGAACAGCGCGGCCAGGAACAATCCGTCCGGCTTCAAGGCGCGCCGCGCCTGCACCAGCACGCCGGGCAGGTCGCTGACCGCATGCAGCGCCAGCGTGGAGGTGATCGCATCGAGCGGCTGCGGCGCGGCATCGACAAGCTCGTCTCCGCCGAGGGACAATTCGGCCCGGTTCGGAAAGCTCCGGGCGACCGCATCCAGCCGTTCTTTAAGCCCGCCTTCCGCCTCGCGCGCCAGGAAGGCATCGCCGCCGATGCGGGCCGCCCGCGCCCGGTGCAGCGCGCGCGCCTTGGCATCGAAAATCCGCGGCGGTCCCTGGGTCATTGCGCTAGGATAGCGCGATGATCGATGGATTGCAGACCGGGTTTCGCCGCGCCGTGCGCGCTGTGCTCGATTTGGTCTATCCGCCGCTCTGCATCATCTGCCGCAAGCCGGTGGCGGAGGTCGGCGCCCTGTGCCCGGAGTGCTGGCAGGACATCCGCTTCCTCGACGGCCCGATGTGCGCCTGCTGCGGCCTGCCGTTCGAGTTCGATCCCGGCGGCGAGACGCTGTGCGCCGGCTGTCTCGCCCGTCCGCCGGCCTTCGACCGGGCCCGCGCCGTCATGCGCTATGACGAGCACAGCCGCGGCCCGCTCCTGGCCTTCAAGCATGGCGACCGGCTGGACCTGACGCCCGCCTTCGCCCGCTGGCTGGAGCGCGGCGGCCGCGCGTTGCTGGACGAGGCCGACGTCATCGTGCCCGTGCCCCTGCATCGCAGCCGGCTCTGGTTCCGGCGTTTCAACCAGTCGGCCGAGCTGGCGCGGGCGCTGGCGCGGCGGACGGGCAAGCCGGCCCGGATGATGGCCCTGCTGCGCCATCGCGCCACACCCAGCCAGGGCGCCATGCGCTCGGCCAAGGCCCGCCGGCGCAACATGCTGGGCGCCTTCAAGGTTTCGATCCGCCTCAAATCCGCCATCGCCGGGCGCAATATTCTGCTGGTCGATGACGTTCTGACCACGGGCGCGACCGTCGATGCCTGCGCGCGTGCGCTAAAGCGCGCAGGGGCCGCGAAGGTGGATGTTTTGGCGCTCGCCCGCGTTGTCCGTCCCGCCGCCGGCGATATTATATGAATGTCACGGAACCGTGCTGCCGAGTCGCCTGAACGCCATGTCCAAGATCAAGATCTACACCACCCCCATCTGCCCCTATTGCGTGCGCGCCAAGGCGCTGCTGAAGAAGAAGGGCGCCGCCTTCGACGAGGTCGATGTGTTCATGGACGGCGATGCGCGCGCCGAGATGGAATCCAAATCCCATGGCCGCCGCTCGGTGCCGCAGATCTTCATCGGCGAGACCCATGTCGGCGGCTGCGACGACCTCTATGCCCTGGAAAGCCAGGGCAAGCTCGACCCGCTTCTGGCGGGCTGATTTCCGCGCTATCGTGGCGCCATGACCACGTTCAAAGCCGCCTGCGTCCAGCTCCGTTCCTCCGACGATGTCGCGGAGAATGTCCGCACCGCGTCCGCCTTCATTCGCGACGCCCACGGGCAGGGCGCGCAGTTCATCGCCACGCCCGAGAACACCACGCTGATGGCGCCGGATGGCGGCGCCAAGCTCGCAAGCAGTTATGACGAAGAGCACGATCCGGCGCTGCCGGCCTTTCGCGCCCTGGCCGAAGAGCTCGGCATCTGGCTCCTGATCGGCTCGCTGGCGATCAAGGTCAGCGAGACCAAGACCGCCAACCGGCAATTCCTGATCGACCCCAAGGGCCGCGTCGCGGCGCGCTACAGCAAGATCCATCTCTTCGACGTCGATCTGCCCTCAGGCGAGAAGTACCGCGAATCCAACACCGTCGCGGGCGGCGACGGGGCTGTGCTGGCCGAGACGCCCTGGGGCAGGATCGGCCTCACCATTTGCTACGACGTGCGCTTCCCGCAGCTCTATCGCAAGCTGGCGCAGGGCGGCGCCTTCCTGCTTACCGTTCCCTCCGCCTTCACCGAGACCACCGGCAAGGCGCACTGGCATGTCCTGCTGCGCGCCCGCGCCATCGAGAACGGCGCCTTCGTGCTGGCGCCGGCCCAGGGCGGCACGCATGCCAATGGCCGCAAGACCTATGGCCATTCGCTCATCGTCGCGCCCTGGGGCGAGATCCTCGCCGAAGCCGGAAGCGATCCCGGGGTGATCCTGGCCGACATCGACCCGGCCGCCGTCGCGGCGGCCCGCGCCCGCGTGCCCAATTTGCAGCACGACCGCGCTTTCAAGGGTCCGTAACCGTACGCGCGCAAACAGGGTTAATGCGACCGTTCTTGCCAGCGCGGCTTGCGGGACGCTATCGGTTGCGGATTGTCAAACAAATCCCGATTCCATCGGGTAGACTGCGACGGAACAGAGGCCGGGCGTGATCGTCTACAATCTTCGCTGCCGGAACGCCCACGAATTCGAGGGCTGGTTCCGCAACTCGGAAGCGTTCGACGCGCAGGCGAAGGACGGTACGCTCACCTGCCCGGTCTGCGACTCGCGCAAGGTCGAAAAGGCGATCATGGCGCCGGCTGTCTCGGGCGCGAAGAAATCCACCGTCACGGCCGAAGAGGCCAAGAAGATGCAGCAGTTCATGACGGGCCTGCGCAAATATGTGCAGCAGAACGCCGATTATGTCGGGCCGAACTTCGCCGAGGAAGCGCGCAAGATCCACTACGGCGAAGCGGAAGAGCGTCACATCTATGGCGAGGCCTCGATCCAGGAAGCCAAGGAGCTTCTGGAGGAGGGCGTCGATGTCGCGCCGCTGCCGCCGGACGTCGAAGGTGCGAACTGACGCCGCCCCGCCGCGCCTCTACCGCCCGGCCACGACCATGTAATTGACGTCGGTATCGCTCGACAGGCGCCAGTCCCAGGCCAGCGGATCGAACGCGACGCCCTGCGTTTTCAGCGGGTTGAGTCCGGCACCTTCAAGCAGTCTCTTAAGTTCGGCCGGCGCGACGAACCGGTTCCAGTCATGCGTGCCGGGCGGCAGCCAGCGCAGGACGTACTCCGCGCCGATCTTGGCCAGCGCCAGCGATTTGAGCGTCTTGTTCAGCGTCGCGACGAACATCAGCCCGCCCGGGCGCACCAGCCTGGCGCAGGCCATCAGATAGGCCCTGAGGTCGGCGACATGCTCGACGACCTCCATGTTCAGCACCACGTCGAACAGCAGCCCCTCCGCCGCCAGCGTCTCGGCGCCGGCCGCGCGATAGGCGATCGGCAAATCGCCGGCATGCGCCCGGGCGGTGCCGATATTGCGCTCCGACGGATCGACGCCGGTCACAGCGAATCCCAGCCGGCTCATCGGCTCGCACAAAAGCCCGCCGCCGCAGCCGATATCGAGCAGGCCGAGCCCCTCGAAGGGCTTCAGGCCGCCGCGCCCGAAATGCGCCGCCGCGGTGTCGCGGATGAAGCCGAGCCGCACCGGATTGAACTTGTGCAGCGGCGCGAACTTGCCGGCCGGGTCCCACCACTCGGCCGCCATGGCCGAAAATTTGGCGACTTCGGCCGCGTCCACCGAGTCGTGCGCTACAATGTCCATGCGTTCCATCCTATCGTCGCGTCGGGAGAGAGGCGAGACGGCATGCTGATCGTATTCGCAGGCCTGCCCGGCACCGGCAAATCGACGCTGGCGGCGGCCTATGCCCGCGAGACGGCGGCGGTTTATCTGCGCATCGATGCCATCGAGCAGGCGATCCGGGATGCCGGCGGCGATGTCGGGCCCGCGGGCTACATGGTCGGCTATGCGCTGGCCGGGTCCAATCTGCGCCTGGGCCGCACCGTCGTCGCCGACAGCGTCAATCCCATCGCGCCGACCCGCGACGCCTGGCGCGCCGTCGCGATGCAGGCCGGCGCGGCGGTGGCCGAGATCGAGGTCGTCTGTTCCGATCCCGCCGAGCATCGGCGGCGGGTGGAGACCCGCACGGTCGATGTTCCCGGCCTCGTGCCGCCCTCCTGGCGCGAGGTTATGGCGCACGAATACGCCCCCTTCGACCGCGACCGGCTCGTCATCGACACGGCGCGACTGTCGCGGGCGGCCGCGCTGGCGGAAATCCGCCGTTACGTCGCCGCCCCGCAAGCGCATTGAGGGACTGAGGTCCGCCGTCTATGTATCTGCCGGCGGCGGCACGCAGAGACACGATACCCCATGGCGAAGATTGCGATGAAATTCGGCGGCACCTCGGTGGCCGATCTGGACCGCATCCGCCATGTCGCCACCCTGGTCCGGCGCGAGCGCGACAAGGGCAACCAGGTCGCCGTCGTGGTCTCCGCCATGGCGGGCGAGACCAACAAGCTGCTCGCCTGGACCCAGGACATCGCCAGACCGCCCGGCTCGAACGCGCCGTCCATGCCCGATCCGCGCGAGCAGGACGTCATCGTCGCCACCGGCGAGCAGGTGACCGCCGGCCTGCTGACCGTCGCGCTCGGCGCCATCGGGGTGCCGGCGCGCTCCTGGATGGGCTGGCAGATTCCCCTCCGCACCTCGGGGGTGCACGGCCATGCCCGCATCGAGGGCATGGACGCCGATCTGATGAACGAGAGCCTGGCCAGGGGCGAGGTCGCCGTCGTCGCCGGTTTCCAGGGCATGGCGCCGCACGACCGCATCTCGACGCTGGGGCGGGGCGGCTCCGACACCTCTGCCGTGGCGGTTGCCGCCGGGCTGAAGGCCGACCGCTGCGACATCTACACCGACGTCGATGGCGTCTACACCACCGATCCGCGCATCGTGCCCAAGGCGCGGCGGCTGGCGAAGATCACTTACGAGGAAATGCTCGAAATGGCCTCGCTCGGCGCCAAGGTGCTGCAGACCCGCTCGGTCGAGATCGCCATGCTTCACCGCGTTCCCACCCGCGTGCTTTCGACCTTCGATCCCGATGCGGGCGGGACGCTTCTGTGCGACGAGGAAGACATCGTGGAAAAGAAACCGGTCACCGGCATCGCCTATAGCCGCGACGAGGCGAAGATCACGCTGATGAAGATCCCCGACCGACCGGGCATCGCGGCGGCGATCTTCGGGCCGCTCGCGGATGCGGGCGTCAATGTGGACATGATCGTCCAGAACGTCTCGGAGGACGGCAAGCGCACCGACCTGACCTTCACCGTGGCGCGGGGCGAATTGCAGCGCGCGCTGTCCAGCATCGAAAAGGCGGCGGAGCAGATCGGCTATCGCGAGCTGACCCAGGACGCCAATGTGGCCAAGGTCTCGATCATCGGCATCGGCATGCGCGCCCATCCCGGCGTGGCGCAGGCGATGTTCCGCACGCTGTCGGAGAAGGGCATCAACATCCAGGTGATCTCGACCTCGGAGATCAAGGTCTCGGTGCTGATCGCCGAGGAATATGTCGAGCTCGCCGTGCGCGCGCTGCATTCGGCGTATGAACTGGATGTGGCGTGAGATGAGAGAGAGGCCCTGATGCCCGTATCCGCAGGCGGTCCCCGGCTTCTCCTGCGCCGCCTGCGCGAGATCATGGCGGAACAGTCGAGCGCGCAAAGCCGCCTCGACAAGCTCGTCACCGTGATCGCGACCAACATGGTCGCCGAAGTCTGCTCGATCTATCTGCGCCGTGCCGGCAAGGCGCTGGAGCTGTTCGCCACCGAGGGGCTGAACAAGGCCGCCGTCCACAAGACCCGGATGAAGGAAGGCGAGGGCCTGGTCGGCCTCGTCGCCGAGACCGCCGAGCCGGTGAACCTGTCCGATGCGCCGGCCGATCCGCACTTCTCCTATCGCCCGGAGGTCGGCGAAGATCCCTACAAATCCTTCCTCGGCGTGCCGATCGTGCGCGGCGGCAAGGTCTTCGGCGTGCTGACGGTGCAGAACCGCGCCGCGGTGCTCTATTCCGAGGAAGAAGTCGAAGCCTTGCAGACCGTCGCCATGGTGCTGGCCGAGGTCGTGGCCCAGGGCGGCCTCTTCAAGCTCTCCGAGCTCGACGAGCCGGAATTGCGCGCCGACCGGCCGCGCACCTTCCATGGCGAGGGCCTGTCGGAAGGCGTGGGCATCGGCCATGCCGTGCTGCACGAGCCGCGCGTCAAGGTCGAGCGCATGATCGCCGATGACCCGCAGGAAGAGCTGACCAGGCTCGAAGAGGCCATCGGCTCGCTGCGCGACGCGGTCGACCGGATGCTGGAGTCGAGCGAGCTCGACCTCACCGGCGAGGGCCGCGAGGTGATCGAGGCCTATCGCCTGTTCGCCCACGACCAGGGCTGGCGCACCCGCATGCGCGATGCGGTGCGCACCGGGCTGACGGCAGAAGCCGCCGTGGAACGCGTGCAGGACGAGATGCGCGTGCGCGTGCAGCGCCTCGACGATCCGGTGCTGCGCGAACGGCTGCACGATCTCGACGACCTCGCGCGGCGCCTGATCCGCCATTTGGCCGGCGACGACGACGCCCAGGAATTGCCGCTCAACGCCATCCTGGTGGCGCGCGCCATGGGGCCGGCGGAGCTGCTGGACTACCGCCGCGACCGCCTCGTCGGCCTGGTGCTGGAGGAGGCCGCTTCCACCAGCCATGTCGCCATCGTCGCGCGCTCGATGGGACTGCCGCTGATCGGTTCCGCCGAGGGCATCACCGATTCCGTGCGGGTCGGCGACTCCATCGTCGTCGATGGCGAGAGCGGCGAGGTGCATCTGCGCCCGCAGGCCGAATTGATCGCCGCCTTCGAGGTCAAGCGCTCGCTGCGCGAGCAGGTCCAGGCGCGCTTCGCGGCGCTGCGCGAGCTGCCGGCCGTCACCCGCGACGGCGTGCCGATCAAGCTGATGATGAATGCGGGCCTTCTGCTCGACATGCCGCATCTGGAACAGTCCGGCGCCGACGGCATCGGCCTGTTCCGCACCGAGCTGCAATTCATGATCGGCGAGACCATGCCGCGGCTGGCCGACCAGGTGCGCTTCTATCGCGACGTGCTCGACGCCGCCGGCGACAAGCAGGTCGTGTTCCGCACCCTCGATCTGGGCGGCGACAAGGTGCTGCCCTATGCGCGCTGGGAGCGCGAAGAGAACCCCGCGCTCGGCTGGCGCGCCATCCGCATCGCCCTCGACCGTCCGGCGCTGCTGCGCTACCAGGTCCGCGCGCTGCTGATGGCGGCCGTCGGGCGCACCCTGCGCATCCTCCTGCCGATGGTCTCCAACGTCGATGAGTTCAACCGCGCCCGCGCCCTGATCGACCGCGAGACCGAACGGGCGCGGCTTTTGGGCCTGGAGCGGCCCAAGCAGATCCTGGTCGGCGCCATGCTGGAAGTGCCGGCGCTCGCCTTCATGCTGCCCCAGCTCATGCGCTCGGCGGATTTCGTCTCCATCGGTTCGAACGATCTTCTGTCCCTGGCCTTCGCGGTCGATCGCACCAATCCGCGCGTCTCGCGGCGCTACGACACGCTCAACCCCGCCTCGCTCACCCTGATCCGCCTGATCGTCAACAGCTCGGCCGAGGCGCATGGCGACCTGTCGCTGTGCGGCGAGATGGCCGGCAAGCCGCTCGACGCCATGGCGCTGCTGGGGCTGGGCCTGCGCACCCTTTCGATGCATCCGGGCAATATCGGCGCCATCAAGGCGATGATCCGCAGCATGGATTTGAGCGAGGTGTCGCCCTTCGTGGTCAAGCTGTGCGGGCGCACCGACCACAGCCTGCGGACGCGGCTGGCCGCCTTTGCCGCCGAGCGGGGGATCGCGCTGAAATAGGGTCCGGCCGGCGGCTGGGAAGCCACAACACCGACACGGAATCATGGGATTGTCCTGGTTTACGGGCCATTTCCAAAGATTTGGCTGGCACGGTTGCGACGCAGCGGATATTGCTTTGGCGATGACGAAAGTGACCCGCCTGACCCTGGATGACGACGGCAACATGAAAAGCCGGCGCATCCATTTGCGCGAGATTTCCGGCGACAGCGATGCGCCTTTGGAGACCGTGGGCCAGGATCTGCGGGCCGCCCGCCTACGCCGCGGCGACGACCTCGCCACCGTCTCCAAGGTGCTCAAGATCCGCAAGGACCATCTGGAGGCGATCGAGGAAGACCGGCTGGACGCGCTGCCCGGCCGCACCTATGCCATCGGCTTCGTGCGCTCCTATTCCGACTATCTGGGGCTCGACACCGGCCAATGCATGGAGCGTTTCAAGGCCGAGATCGCGGGCCGCTCCGACACCGACACGATGCCCGCCGTCACCGTGATCGACGAGGACGACCAGCGCCGCCTGCCGCAAGGCTGGAAGATCATCGCCGGCGTCGTCGTGGTGATGATGCTGTACGGCGCCTATTACATCCTGACCTCGACCAGCTCGATGATGTCGCAGCCGGTCGCGCCGCCGCCGCAGCTGACGCCCAAGCCGGCCGAATTCCATCCCGCGCCCGCTGCCGCAAAGGCGCCGGCGCCGATAGTGCCGCCGGTGACGGCGCCC